>CAYSHR010000764.1:0-1890 GCA_964430795.1 uncultured bacterium | reverse complement strand
ACCTTGGCAAAGAAGAAGGGGAAGGGCTGATCAAGGATATAAAAGCCGGCACCTCCCAGATGCAAAAACGAATCGACAATTCTCTTTCCCAGTTTATGGACCTTGTAAAAGGGGTGACAATTCTGGGAAAACAGGTTTCCTCTTTGGAAAAAGAAGTCGCGAAACTTGAAAAAGAGATAAAGAAATTGAAGAAAAAGGGAATCATAAAAAAGTGAGTTTCTCTTTTGCTTACTTATTATCCCATCTAAATATCCCGAAAATTCAGTTATTATCCCTTCTTAATAAAAGCGCATTGTAGCCATGGATGAGTTTTCAGAAAAGCCGGAAGAACATAATGATGATTCTCCGGTCGGGGAAGAAAAGAGCATTGATCCCCAGGTTGTAAAAACCAGTCACCTCCTTGTAGTCATTTTCGCTCCAATATTATTTATGGCATTCGGCGGTTGTCTGGTCGGGGCGATTGGGGAATTTGTTGATATAGACCAAAGGGTTTCGTTGAGCCTACTTCAGATAGTTTTCGTCGCCTTGCCCACCCTCCTTCTCTTTAAAATCTTCAAGAGGAAAGTCGCAAGAGTTGAAGCGGTAAAGTCTTTAAAGATTTTGCCTTTTATCGGGCTTATTTTCTTTCTCGGGGGATTAATAGTTGTTAGCGATGCCGTACTTCTAAAGCTCCTTGAATGGGCGCCCAGGAGCCTGGTCGAGAGCTTCGAAGCCATGGTTCGTTTTCAGGAGCAACTCACGGATATTCATAAATGGTACGAATATTTATGGTTTATTCTGGTTGTGGTGTTGGGGGCGGGAATATTTGAGGAGCTTCTTTTCAGAGGGCTGACACTCAACATGTCTCTAAAAATAATGTCGATTAGAAAAGCCATACTTTTAAACGGCGTGCTTTTTGCTGCTCTTCATATGAACATTCTGGCGTTTGTATACTATTTTGCTTTAGGAGTCGCCCTCGCGTATATCGCTTTTAGATCCGGCACAATCTTATATGGCGTTATTCTCCATAGCCTGCTGAACTTTATGGTATTGGTCTTTTTTAAGCTCTTTGGCACCGACATGGACGGCTTTCCCCTGCAGCCTAAGGGAGTGATGGAAATCGTTGCCGGCGCCCCCCGGAGCTTTAGTCCCGGTATTGACGGCATCCCCTTACACTGGACAATATCATACGGCCTGGGAGGCCTTGCCATAATCGCCGGTATATATATCTTTCATAAAACCCAACCAGAAAAACCACCGGCCAAGACAGTCCCGGCATGAAAACTATTTGCCATGTTTCTGTTTCGGAAGAAGCTTCTGCTCTCTGATCCTAAAATTTCCATCAGAGTCTTTAACAAGCTCGAAGGTCTGTTTAAAAGGCGCGCCCTCTATCTGAACCAGGAAGGGAAAATGAATCAAAACCGCGTCTTTGTAAGGTCTGCCAAAGTCGAGGATTTCATATTTTTTATCGCCGAAAAGGCTCTTGCCCGATTGGCTTGTCTTGATAATTTTTTCAAAAAACTCTTTTGGAGGAGTTTTAGCCACAGCTTTTCTCGGACCTTTTTTTATCAAAATCGGCGTCGAGCCCCCAGGGGATTTATCTGTTTTGGATTTAGTACACCCAAAGGGCGGAAGCAGAGTGCAGAAAAATATGATCATCGTCAAAAACCAAAAGTATTTTTTCATCTTTTTCTCCAGGGTAAAAGCAAATTCTCTCTCTATTCCTAATCGTTCATTTACAAGGGGTGTTTTTGAAAAAGCGGGGAGATGTACTTGTTACGTGTCCCCTGATTTTCATAAATGAGATCGGAGTACACGATCCCCATTTCCCTGATATCATTGAAAATGCCGGCCATTGTTGAGAAATGCGGTCATGTCCCCCGATCTCAAATCCATCCCCTTGACAATGAA
>CAYSHR010000763.1:0-1896 GCA_964430795.1 uncultured bacterium | reverse complement strand
GCGATGATATCAAGCACGCAAAAGAAAACGCCTACAAAGCTGTCGATCTTATAAAATTCGAAGGCGCATACTGCCGAAACGACATCGCTGACAAAGCTATAAAACGCCTTGGACTATAATCTCTCACCAACAAAAAAAGCCCTGCTTAAAAAACAGGGCTTTTAATTTTTTATAAATAAATTTCTATTCGATAACTTTGATCTCTTCGATCTCCATCAAACTGATACCGCTGCCTGTATCCGGAGTAAAATTACCCTTGAGCCCGACTTTTTTACCCAAAAATCGCCTCATATTAACACTTCTTATCCCCGCACCCGCCTTGGCATAGCAAATAATATTACCCTGTTCACCAAGAATAATATACCTCTGCTCATCATTCTTGCTGTCATATATCTTCGAAGCCCTTATCACACCTTCAAGCGTATTGACACTCTCACTTCTGACCTTTTTATGAACAGCTTGTCTCCTTGCCGCGAGCTTGGCACGCAGCTTCAAAAGCTCCTCATCGCCTTTATTAATAATTGCGGCAACTTCTTTGGCAAGTTCATAACCCGCTATCCGGTCAAGCTGATACTTCGCGTATTTTACCGCCTTGCCTGCCTTCTCATCCGCAACTATCTCCGAAAGTTTAGCTTTGATCTTCCCATAATCCTGCTCAGAAAGATCCTTTGCTCTCTCTGCGTCAACTTCTTTTACAATCCCGTAAACCTCTTTAACACGCTTCATCTCTTCAGGCGTCATCTTAGGCTGCTCAGGCTCACGAACAATAACATCCGGCGTTTTTTCCTCTTTTGCCTGTTCCTTCTTTACTTCTTCTTTCTTTACCTCTTTCTTAGCGGTATCTTTAACTTTCTCTGGTTTTTTCTCTTCGGTTTTTTTCTCAACCTCAACAATCTTGACCGTCTTAAATTCCACAGGGCTGACATACTTCACATAATCATCTTTCACCCAAAGATAAGCGCCATCAGGAGGAGCTATCTTATAATAATCACCTTTCTCCTCACCAAGAAGCGTAACCTTATCACCTTTACTCAACCTTCTTTGATCAGTTGTCGAATCTTCCGGGTCAAGATGTTCTGTTCCTGCCCAGACACCGGTATCGTCTTTATTCACAATCCCGACGCTTGGGTCATTCTTGTCTATTTCAACGAACATCTTAGCTATCCAGGAAAAACTCCCCTTAGGCGGATCTATCTTGCACCAGCTGAAACGCTTATCAGCAACAATAACCTCATCACCCTTATTAAGCTGACCGGTAAAATAATACATTTCCGCACTGCCGCTGCGAATATAAACCCCGTCACCGGTAATAACCGCCTTATAGGGATAATCAATACTCTCGTCATCCACGCCAAAACAAACACAACTGTTTACCAGCACAACACCCAATAAAATATAATTCATACGCTTAAGCATTTTTAGTTCTCCCAAAATTTGCCTAAATCTTTTTCAAATATAAAATTACTAACTCATAAGGCTATCATCACACAATAACAATGTCAACTTTTTTATATCGACACATACTGCCATACTAAAAGATAATTTCCTCTCCTAATTTATCGCCCAAATCCCCCTAAATCCTTAAAAAACAATTATTTAAGCTATTTCCACACGGCAGACTACAGACCGAGGACGGTTGACGCTTAACCTTTGATTTTCTTAATCTCGTCCTCACACATCTTCTTCTGTCCCTCATCCCGCAGCTTGCCTTTGGCGCTTTCCAGATACTTCAAAGCCTTTTCACCATCATCGAGATAACGGGAATACAATACACCAAGCATCAGTTCAACCTGCTCAGAATATTCATAGCTGCTGTAATGGGTCATAAATTTCTCATACCCTTTAGCGCTCTCCTCATACTTGCCCATGCTCATAAGCTGATTAGAAATATCCAGA
>CAYSHR010000762.1:0-1898 GCA_964430795.1 uncultured bacterium | reverse complement strand
ATTTGTACGCCAGAAAGGTTCGGCGCCGTTATTAAAGAAGTATGTTAACGCTTTACGAAAAAGCTGCGATTTTATCCTTATTGATTGTCCTCCGGGAATGGGAGATCTGACCATCTATGCCCTGTCCGCGGCTGATTCTGTTCTTGTACCCATGCAGTGCGAGCCTCTTTCACTCAAAACCCTGACACAAATACTTAAAATCATTCGAAAGGTTAGAAGAAACGTCAATCCGGAACTTGTCATTGAAGGGCTTCTCATGACCATGTATGACGAAAATTACAGAGTCGCCAGAGAAGTCTGCCAACAGGTTTGGGCAACTTTCCCGGAGGAAGTTGTATTTAGAAATGTGATCCCGAGGATGGAGGAGTTTTCTTCCGCTTTCGCGGTAGGGCGCCCTATAATTACTCAAGACCCTGACAGCGAAGTAGCAAGAGCATATCTGAAACTTGCCAGGGAGATTCTGGCAAAGGTCCAAAAAGATCGGGAAGAAGCTCAGGCTCAATAATCATACGTAACAAGTACATCTCCCTCCTTTTCCCAAAGGACCTCTTGTAATTGGACGATTTCATTTTACTAAATTATCTCCAATAATCCTTTTCCAACATATGTTATCCTGGATTCATGAAGATATTCCGCTTATTGCCGCTGATCATTCTTGTTGCATTGCAACCGGCCTGCTCATCCCAAGGTTATACGGAGAAAGTTGATGACCTTCTAAGTGATGACAGGGAGAAAAGTGAGAAGGCGACAAAGAGGTTGGCAAGGGATTCTCTTTCTCTTTCTAGATGCGCCGCCGCCCTTGCGGTAAAAGACAACAAGGTACAAAGCCGATTCATTAAGGTTTTGGAGCTTTCCGGAGATAGAGGCATATCGCCCATGATAGGGCATATCCGATATGTGAGAATCAGCAATGCCCATTTCAAATTATTTCTTGAATTTTTTCAAAATAGAGGCAATCCCGGTTTTACGGCTTTAATAGAGAACTATCTCAGCCATTCCCGGGAATTACGAAAAGGCTTTGATAATCACTATTACGGCGCCCAAACCATGAATCACCTCGAGAGGATGAAAGATATTGGCAGCTTGATCATGGCGTTGCCGAAAAGTCGGATATCAGGAATCGCCGGGACATTATTTCATCCTGTTCCAGGGGCCAGAAACTTAGCCGCGAAAATTCTCTGCTCAAAAAATTGGCGCCCTGAATTAGCCGGCGGTCTTTTCGAAAATGATTCTCCCGGCCTTGGCGAGTCTGTTCATGGATTGTCAATAATATATTATTCCGCCCTTGTTTATATGGAAGGATGCCCACCTTCAAAAAACGCCCTTGGGAAAGCCGCGAAACTTGCCGGATCGAATCTTGATCTCTGGGATTCCATTGAAGGGCAATATCCATCTCCTTGGGACACCAGGTTCAGAGTGCTTATTGCTCTTGGGAATGATGATGTAATTAAATTTATAGAGAAGAAAACAAAAAGTACAAAAAATCCCATAATATTCTCCCAATATTTGAATGTCCTTGGAAATATTGACCTTCCATCATCGGAAAAATTACAAAAAAAATTGGCAAAAACCGGAATCAATGAGATGCAAGCCGATTAAGTCAACTATTTCAATGACATAGAATATTTTATAACTTCTTGACTTTATGCCCTTTTTCTTGTCATAATTTGATTGTGTATAAATATATAGGAGAAGGTGATGAAAAAAAGAACATTGGCTTTAATGATTTTGGTTCTCTTTATTTTTGCCCTGTCCTTTTCAATTATTGCGTATGCTGAGAGTGAAAACCCTGACGCCAAACCGAAGAATTGTATTGAAAAGTGCGATGTGGCAGCAAAGCAATGTATTGAAAAATGCAGGATCAATGGCACCAATATCAATGATGAGTGCCATCTAAA
>CAYSHR010000761.1:0-1899 GCA_964430795.1 uncultured bacterium | reverse complement strand
AACCTCGAAATTCTACTCAAAGGTATAATCTATCACCTGATCTTCTGTAATGCTTACCTGACCCACTTCCATGGGGGCTAAACCGCCGCATTGGGGAGGAATGAAGGTCAGGTTGTAATCACCCTCAGGCAAATAAGCGGTGTAATTCCCTGACCCGTCGGTTAAAAATTCCGCGAACACAAAGGGCATGCCGGCGCCGCCGTTTACATGATCAAAAGCCGCGTAGCAGTATTTAAGGGGTGAACCGGTCCAGTCATCCACATTTCCAGTAACAGTGTAAAAGGGGATGTCAATATCTAAAGTAGCGTCGGAAGAAATATTTTGATCGTCATAATAGTTTTGCCAGACAATGGCGATACTCTCCAGATAATCGGAATTAATAATATTTATACCAAGGAAAGTCACCTCCATGTCGTAGGTATCGGGTGGAAGGCTGTCGATGGAGTAATCACTTGTGGCGGTATTGGCCTCCAGTTGCCTGATATAATGCCCATCCTGGTCGAGAAACTCCACATATCCGGCGGAGAAAATGGCTTGAAAATAGTTGGTGATGGGATTTGAGTTCAAGGTAAAAGCACCGCCCACATTCAAGTAGGATGTTGGAAAATCGTAATCGTGGGTCGTTGCCCCGTCAATTAGTACGTCCCATTCGTTTTCGGTAAAATCATAAGTCGCGCCATCAGGGGGGTCGTAAGCCAGCTTATGAGTCCCGTCCATGGAATCCCCTCGATAATTTCCAGAGGCATCGGTAGTAGCCGAAAAATCAACCTGATAGGAGGAAGCCTTGGCGCCTTTGAGACCAGATAGAAATTCGCCGCTGATCTCAACATCGGCAAAGGGCGCGGAAGCCGAGTCGTTAATAACGCCGCTTACCGTTGAAACAGTATAATCAAAGTCGCCAATATCCATATCGCCCGAGAGGGAAAAGGTCATGGCGTCTATGTTTTCTATTTTTGTTTCATAGACCGGTTCATCCGTTTCCACCAGTTCCAGTTCAATATCCAGAGAATAATCGCCATCAGGGGCGTATACGACACAGGCATTTGTGCAAAAGTCAAAATATTCCACATTGTTCACCGTGTCCGTAAGGGTCGCTTTCCCTGAAACGCTATCGTAAAGGGCGCCGGCGTCAACCCCATTTACAAGCAGGTCGAGGGTGACTTCATTGGCGCTGGATCTATCGGGCATTACAACATCCTTGCCGGCGTCCGCGGAAACAATATAACCGGTTTCAATAAAGGGCATATAATCCAGAGGATCCGAATAAGCGTTTACAGTGAAGTTATATGTATCGTCAGGAACAAATATTTCATAATACCCTGTTGCGTCAGTATAATCGTGAGCCTGATAAACCGAGGCGCCCTCTGAAGGAACCTGGTTGTCCAGTTTAACTTTGACAAATTGAGCCTCCCCTTTATCCTCCTCAGTCACAAAGCCGCTGATTTTGCTTAGGGACATATCTATATCAAGAACGGTATCGCTCTGTAAACTGAGCTCCTCTGCTACATAAAACCGATATGACCCCCAACGATATTCAGTGTTTTGAGTCCCGGAATATGAAACCCGCACATCGTAGGCGCCTTGAACCAGTTCCACGCAATAGGAAACATCACCGGTTCCATCATCAACATCCGGCCAGACCTCAATGGATTCATCTGTTGTCAAATCGGTAATGGTCACCAGTAGACTATATGATCCGCCAAGGACACCCATTTCACCGGCAATGTCATTGACGCCATTGATAGTCACATAACCCGATAGTTGAAATACACTTTTATGCATGTCGTCATCATCGTCATCATCGTCATCATCGTCATCATCGTCGTCATCGTCGTCATCATCATCGTCATCATCACCATCATCATCAACACCATCATCAGTAAAAACAGTCCAGCAAAA
>CAYSHR010000760.1:0-1899 GCA_964430795.1 uncultured bacterium | reverse complement strand
CTGACTTCCGCGCTACCCCTTTTTATGTGTCGTAAGTACTTGAAATTACATGAGCGCACTATCTGTATTGGGTGTCCCAATGGGGAAGTCAAGAAAATACTCATCCTAAAAAATCATATCATAACTATTTCTTCTTTTTGATATTAATCCACAAAGGCAAGGTTCAGGAGGCTGTTGCCGAAGCCGGCCTGAATCCTTTTGTCCAGCACTTGGCCGCCTTGATTCGGTTAATCGATATGACCTTAACCAAACTTCATTTTTACCTTGCCCTTGAGGGCTCTCAATCCAAAATAGACCGCTGTCGCGGATAATAGAATAAGGGCGAGGAAAAGGTATGAATTATAATAAGCCCTAACGCTCCTGAACATGTTTGGAAGAAATCCGATTATATATGCCAGGCAATTCAAGCCAAAAGCAAGTCCCGGCCTGCCGGGGATAATGGAATATGTGGCAACCAGGGTAACAGGCATGGTCATCTGAAAAAGAAGCATTCCAAAAACAATAGTCACCGGATATGCTCCGCCAAAAGCGATCAAGGGCGCTGAGATTAAAAGAGCGGCCACGCTAATGAATATCCAGCCGAACCTGTCGGATAAAACACCACCGATAGCTTTTCCTGCAAAGGCGGCCATGGCTATTGAAATCAGGATCATGGTCTCTTTGGGAGCGGATATGGCACCCGCTTTCCCTACCAGAGACCGGATGACTATGGAGAAAAGCAGAAGAGATATAATAAGTATAGGTCTGGGTATATCAAGCTTTACGGGCTTTTTTTCATATGGAATGGTCGGGTACCTGGACAAAAGAGAAACAACCAGCGAAATGGACAAAGCAAGAGCGTACAAAACAAGAATCACCCCGTCGGGCTTGCCAAAAAATGAAAGCACACTATTGATTGCTTCCGGGATTTTATCTCCAACCACCCAGCCCCCTTTTCCCACGAAAGTGCCGATGGCAAGACCCAATACTCCAGGCGCCACAAATATTCCCGGCGCTGTGGCCCGTCCGGGTGTTACGTGCAAAGAGAGAGCCCCGGCTCCAACGTGAAAGGCGGCATTGCCCACCGCGGCCAGAAGCATGGCCGCATATGGTTCAACCCATAAAAAGGCTACGGATATACCGGCGATAATTATTCCAAAGATAGTTGTTATTTTGGGAAACTTCATTTTGTCAACGAGCATGCCAAGGGGCGCCTGCCCGGCAAATGCCAGAACATCATAAGCCAGCACCAGTAAAAAGGCGTCAAGATGACTCATTTCATGAAAGAGCCTGGTGCTGAAGATTACCATCACGGTAGTGGCGTCAATTACCAGGTGAATCAGACCAAATAATATTGGAAAACACCTGAAGTCATTATTTTCCATGGTATCATTATTCATTCTCGGTTTTCCGTTTTATCCCGCTTACTAAATCTTTTCGCGAGTCGCCTTATTCTACATGGAAATACTTTGAAGTAAAAGGGTAATGAATCAAAGTCATTCGGGCAAAATATTTTGTAATCGAGGAAAATTACTGGTATCATTCTTATGTGTTGTTGCCGAGTCTTGGAACCTGGGTATTTTTATGGGGATAACAATGAGAAATATAATCTTTCTTTTATGTTTGATGGTTTTTGCTCTTCCTTCACTTCTATTTGGCGACGGCGCTGATGATGATTTTTTCGACGATGACAGCACCGACCCTCCAAACTGCGTAGACATTTGCGACAAAGTTGAACTTTGCGGCACGGACTGCATCTTGGAAGACTGCCTTACTCTTTGCGAGCAAGTTTTAACAAGCAAGCATAACACTTGCCTTGGTTATGATGAGTGCCGACTTTTTGATTCATGCCTTTGCGTTTCCGATTGGGGGCAAGGAGGGGATGACGATGCGGTCAACGAAGGCTGTGGCGGGTGCGGC
>CAYSHR010000759.1:0-1901 GCA_964430795.1 uncultured bacterium | reverse complement strand
CCTCGGTTTTCCCACTTCCGGTAATTCCATCAATCAGGTAAGGACTGTAGGCGGCTTTTTCAACCGCTTTCTTGAATTCCTTAAAAGCCTCTTTCTGCTCTCTGTTCAGAATAATCTCGTTTTCCTTATCAGGGAAAAACCCGGTCTCGCTATTTCTGTAACACTCTTTTTTACTAACCTGGACCAGCCCTTTTTTTACAAGGGCCGTTAGAGCCGGCTGAGGGCTTTTTATAATCAAGGAAAGGGCGTTCACGTCCACTTGTCCCATGTTTAACAGGGTCCTAAAAACCTCCAACTGTTTTGGCGCTTTTGATAATGAATCAAGAATTTCCACTGGGTTTGTTTTGTCCGAAACAGAATAGGCGTTTATAAATTTGGTTTTTGTGGAAGCCTCCTCCAGCATATCAAGTTTATGAATCCACCCGGTTTCGGAGAGTTTTTTCAAGGATGGTGGATTAGCGGATTGACAGCGGGATATCAGCCTTTTCGTATTATATGATCGGCCGGGTTCGAGGCAGAGGAGTATGGCTCTCTCCCTGGTGGAAATTCCTGGAGAATTTAACGCCTCAATTCCTTCTTCTGTAATGGTCCAGGAGATTTTGCTGTCGGTATTTATGCCGGCGGGCAGACCGGTTTTGATCACTTCACCAAGGGGTTGAATATAATAATCGGAGATAAAATTGAAAAGTTCCAACCGGATTTTATCAAATACCGGTTCGGTATCCAGAACCTGAATAATTGGCTTTATCAGGGATTCGTCCATGCCGGGGTCGGCGCAAAGTTCTATTACATAGCCTGTTACTCTTCGATTCCCAAAAGGAACAAGAACCCTGTGACCCGGTTGTAGATAATCAAGGTAGAGCTTTGGTGTTTTATATGTAAAGGGGCCATTTACCGGCAGGGCTACAGCGACCCGGCAAAATCTATACTGGGTCATCAGTCAGCCTTTTTCCCCTTCCAGGTATTCTTCGAACATCTCAAGTAATTTTCCGCGAAGATCGGGGTCTTTCATGGCATATGCCACATTTGCTTTTAAAAAACCGAATATATCGCCGCCGTCATGGCGAATACCTTGGTATTCGTACCCAAGAACCTGATCGGCCTTTTCACCGTTAAGGGTGGATAAGGCGTCTGTTATCTGAATCTCTCCTCCCGCGCCGGTTCCCGTCCCCCTGAGAATCCCGAATATCTCCGGCGGCAGAATATACCGCCCGATAATTACCAGGTTGCTTGGTGGATTGGGTGGCTTTTCAATGAGGGCTTTTATCCTGGTTATCCTTTCCTCTATCGGATCCACGTCAACTACGCCGTAACGGTGAGCTTTTTCCATGGGAACTCTGTCAAGGGCGATGACCCCTTTTTCATATTTTTCATATACATCCATCATCTGCTTGATGGCTGGAACCTCGGAATCGATCAGGTCGTCGCCTAAAAGTACGGCAAAGGGCTCATTTCCGATAAAATCCTTGGCCATATAGATGGCGTGACCAAGGCCTTTTTGCTCTTTCTGCCTCACGGAATGAACCTCTATCATATTGGAAATATGGGATATTTCCTCAAGTAGGTCCTCTTTGCCTTTTTCTTTAAGAAATACTTCCAGGCTTCTTGAAATATCAAAGTAGTCTTCAATGGCGTGCTTGCCGGTTGCTGTGATAAAGACCACTTGAGTGATGCCCGCTTTATAGGCTTCCTCAACAATATAATGAATAGTGGGTTTGTTTACGATGGGCAGCATTTCCTTTGGAATAGCTTTTGTGGCAGGAAGAAAACGGGTGCCGAATCCGGCTACCGGAATAACAGCTTTGCTTATCTTCACAAAATCCCCCTTGAGTTTGATTTTTGTGGCGCGGGCAAGATAATAACATGAAAAACAGACTGGAAGAAAGAGTTTGAATCACTTT
>CAYSHR010000758.1:0-1903 GCA_964430795.1 uncultured bacterium | reverse complement strand
GAGTTCATCGGCTTTTTCGAATAATTCACTATTTTCATTAAGGGAAGCGATATGATTGTTGTATATTTCGGTAATTGCTTCAGAGTCAATAACATCTCCTTGAACATTAAAAATATCTCTTGAGGACTTTTCAATAATGGAGTAGAAAATCTCTTCAATATGTTCTTTGTATTTGGCACCCTTTTCGGTGTTGTCAAAAATGAGCCTTGGTCCTAACTTCATAAATATCCTGGAAGAATCCTTCTTCACGGATTCTCTTGCCGGAGCCAAAACCGCGACCTCCAGAATCATGAGGGTGAAGAGTATCCGCATAGCCTCATTTTCTTCCATATTACTGGCGGAAATTATTTGGTTGAAAGTTCGCTTCCCATTGATTTTGCCAAGAACCTTCTTTACATTTGGATTATTCCATTGAGCTTGGATATTTTCAAAGTTAGCCGCCACCGGGTAAACGGTCATTTCGGTAAAGTCTTTAAATTCTTCCTCTAAGGCACTGATTCCCCAATGAAGAGTTACTCCTTTGAGAATTAAAGTCGGTATGTTTATATTGATTCCAAGATCATTTTCATCTTTATGCAGATCAGGAATAAAATTATAATCTCCCGCCTCCCAGGAAAAAATTTCAAGTATCTTTTTTTCAGCCTGATCGATTATGGCCTGGTAAAGTTCATGAGGTGAGATTGCCTGCATCTCCAGGAGCACCTCGCCAATACGTTTTTTAGATTCGAGAGCCGCGTTTATTGCTTTTTCAAAAATGTCCTCATTGATCTTGCCCTTTTCTAAAAGAAGCTGGCCAAGTCTTTCGTGGCGAATCAAGCCTAATACCCCAACAGGTTTTCCCTTTGTAAACAGTATGGATTTTGAAATTTTACCTTCAGCCAGGTTAAGTGTTCCATCTTCACCCAGAAGTGAGAAATAGGCAATAACTCTTGGAAAAGGCACAATATCCAGGGAGCCGGAAAAAGGAATCGCCAGTCTGGCTTTTGAGAAGTCAACCGGAAGATTCAAGTCCTTGTCTGAGCCAAGTCTGGAAACCAGGTCCTCTTTATTATCCTCAATCGTCACACCATCCAGATAACGACTCAATTTCTTTTCAATATCGTTAATTATAAATGGCTGGATGATTATGTCATCAGCCAGGAATTTCGTTTTTGCCTGATGAGCGAATTTCGCGCTTGAGAGAATCGCTCCTGTGAGAATAACGTTTGAATTTTTTCCTTTATCGTAATTTTTTATTTTTTTACAGATTTCATATCCACTTACTTTGGGAAGGAGGGCTTCAATAATGACAAGGTCATATTTACCGGCCAAGAATGTGTCTTCAGCTTTTGACGGGTCCTGAACCCATTGAGCTTTATCTCCTCTAAGGTCAAAGATATCCCGGAAAAATTCCCATTCCTGCTTGCTATTCTCAATAATTAGAACCGATTTTGACATCTTTTCCTCTTTTTGATTTCTTTTTGCATAAAAGCGTATGGTTGATAATTATTTTTTTCCAAACAGTGATCCGAAGAGTCCTTTCTTGTCTGTTTGCGTATCCTGATCCCCCTTATCACCGGATTGTACGATTCTTTGATTTAAAAGTCTTATTTCTCTAAGTACTTCAACATTATTTTCATCTTCATCAAGGACTTTTTTAAAGTATTTCTTTGCTAGTCTATATTCTTCCAGTTGTCTGTACATCTTGCCCCATAGAGCGTATGCCTGATTATAGTTTGGGTCAAGCTCAAGAGCTTGTTTAAAGTAATTTTCCGCTTCCCGGTTTACATTTGGATTAGTTTTCTGATCTCGAAGAAACAAACAATAGCCCATAAAAGCTTTACTTTCAGGGTCTCCTTTTCGAATTGCGTCTACTTCATTAAATAGAGAGAAGGCGTCGTCATATTTGCTGTCGCCAATCAAA
>CAYSHR010000757.1:0-1908 GCA_964430795.1 uncultured bacterium | reverse complement strand
ATGATGAGAATGGAAAAGCCAAGGTTATGGATATTCCCTCGGACATTGAAGATAGGGTGGAGGAATACAAGACCATGGCTATTGAGGCTATAGCGGAAAATGACGAAGAGCTTATGGACAAATACCTGGAGGGAGAGGAACTCCCCATGGATAAAGTATTCACCGTTCTTAGAGGAGGATTGGCAAGCGGTGACGTGATTCCTGTTTTATGTGGATCAGCAACCAAAAACATGGGGATATCAAATCTTCTTGATTTTGTCAGCGAGACAGTAGCCTCTCCTGAAAACCATGAGGACTTTCAAGGATTCAAAATTGACAGCGAAGAGGAACTTGTCAGAAAATCCTCTACGAGCGACTCTTTCTCCGCTCTTATTTTTAAAACCATCATCGATCCTTTTGCCGGGAAACTTTCGGTCTTCAGAGTTTTATCAGGATCAATCTCTTCGGACTCCCAGGTAATCAATACAACCAAGGATTCTAAGGAGAGGTTTGGTTCAATCCTAAAAATTACCGGCAAGAAGGCAGAGACTATCGAAAAGGCGGTTACCGGCGATATCGTGGCTGTGGCAAAACTCAAAGATACCGAAACCGGCGACACCCTGTGTGATGACAAGGGGATTCCCATTGTTTATAAAATGATAAATTTCCCACAACCAAATCTCTCTTTCGCCATTCAAGCCAAAGCAAAAGGCGACGAAGACAAAATCGTTCAGGGGCTTATGAGACTGGCCGAGGAAGACCCCACAATAAAAGTTACAAGAAACCGAGAGACCCACGAGATACTTCTTTCCGGTGTCGGTACAGGGCATCTTGAAGTTACAGTGGCTAAACTACGCAGGAAATATAATGTGGATGTTCTGCTCCAGGCGCCTAAAGTTCCATATAAAGAGACCATAAAGGGAAAGGCTCAAATACGCTACAGACATAAAAAACAATCCGGCGGGCGGGGTCAGTTTGGAGAATGCGAAATAATAATGTCTCCAAATGAGGCCGGCGACGGATATGAATTTATTGACAAGATATTCGGCGGCTCCATTCCAAGGCAGTTTATCCCTGCTGTTGATAAAGGAATAACCGACGCGAAAAATGCCGGCATTCTGGCCGGATACCCTGTTGTTGATTTCAAAATAGAACTTATCGATGGTAAGCATCATCCAGTTGATTCTTCAGAGAATGCTTTCAAAATGGCCGGTTCCAAAGCTTTTAAACTTGCCATGGCAGACGCCAAGCCAACTCTTCTTGAACCAATCAACAAACTTGAAATCATTGTTCCTGAGGAGAATACCGGAGATATAATGGGCGATCTCTCCAGTAGAAGAGGCGCCGTATCAGGCTTTGACTCAAAAGGAAAAAATACCATTGTCCACGCGACTGTTCCCATGGCTGAAATATTAAGATATGAGCCTGAGTTGAGGTCCATGACTTCAGGCAAAGGAACATTTAACGCCGAATTTTCCCACTACGAAGAAGTTCCCCATGAGCTTCAAATAAAAATTATCAACGCCAACAAAAAGGAACAGGAGGAATAGCCATATACTCTATTTGCTTATAATCGGGCAGAAGGCGGAGTTGGTTTTTTCTTCATTGTATTTGCAAAATTTTAAATATTATTTTATTCTTCAAAGGTATTTTTAAAACTTACTTTGAGGAAATGACTTTTGGAAAATATAACTCCTCTTGAATTTGATGAATTAAGCGAAGAGGTCAGAAATCTCCTTCCTCTGGATTCGCCCTTTGCGATAAAATTCAGGGCCGCCAGTGCTTTACTCCCTTTCATGTCCAGGGATTTGATAGCCTCTCTTTTCTTTCTTTCCTTTGATGATGACAAGCGCGTATCCGATTCCGCGATGAAGAGCCTTCGCGAATTGCCTGATTATTTGATTATCCCGGTTCTGACTGATCCAAAAA
>CAYSHR010000756.1:0-1911 GCA_964430795.1 uncultured bacterium | reverse complement strand
AAGGAGTGTAGCTTACTCCTGAGAATACACGGTTGACAAGCATATTTTTCTATTTCGCTTTTCATTTTCATCCTTCATATCTGGTAATCCACAACCGTCGATTTCCGCTTTTTATTTGATTCCTCGATGAGCTCTTTTAAGCTTATGCCCTCAAAATATTGTTTTATCTGAAGGGCTATTTTGCACCAGACATCTCTTGTGACACATTCCTCGGTCTGATCACATATTGATGGGTCCGCCACGCAATCAACAGGTACAAGAGGACCTTCAAGGGCTTCAATAATTTGAGACGCGTTAATCTCCCGGGGATCTTTTGCCAGCAGGTAGCCACCCTGGGCGCCTCTTATGGATCGTATCACTCCAATGGATTTTAACATGGCGAAGAGTCTTTCAAGATACCTGCGGCTTATTTTCTGTCGTTTGGCAATATCTCGTAAGAGCACAGGGCGCCCATCTGAATAAACAGCAAGGTCGATAATCGCTCTTAATCCATATCTTCCTTTTGTGGAAATTTTCATTGCGGCTCCAGATATTACTCTTCAATTGTTCTGTTGCAACGGTAACAGGCGAGTCCCTCAAACTGGGACATATCCAATGTTCCATTCTTGTACTTATCCCACACCGGGCTCATCATTCTCAGCCGTGGAATTATCTCGGCTACAGCATCGGCTGTAAATTCCATCTCTTCCATTGTGTTAAATTTGCTCAGGGAAAAGCGCACTCCACCCTGGGCAAGTTCCACTGGAATACCCATGGCGTCTAGTACGTGGGAGGGGTCAAGGCTGCCCGACGAGCAGGCGCTTCCAGTGGCGACAGCCACCCCTTTTAGATCGAGACTTAAAAGAATCCCCTCGCCTTCAACAAAATTAAATCCCAGGTGCAAAGTATTTGGAAGAGTAAAATTGTCGTCTCCTGAAACATATACATGGTCTACTTTTTCCAGGATCAATTTTTTCAGATAATTCCTCATCTCCCATATTCTCTTGTTCTCTTTCTCCATCTCAACCATGGCCATTTCAACAGCTTTGCCAAAGCCCACAATGCCGGCAACGTTTTCCGTGCCCGCACGGCGATTGCGTTCGTGATGTCCGCCAATAATCAAGGGGCGCAGATGGGTTCCTTTTCGAATATACATGGCGCCAACGCCCTTTGGTCCATGAACTTTATGAGATGAGAATGTAACCAGATCGAGGTTCAGTTTTTCCACGTCAATGGGGATTTTTCCCAGAGCCTGAACAGCGTCTGAATGGAAAGTGATTTTATTTTCCCTGGCGATTTTTCCGATTTCCTCGATGGGCTGCAAAGTGCCGACTTCATTATTGGCCATCATAATGGAAATTAAAATAGTATCATTCCTGATAGCCTTGGCCACGTCCTGAGGATTTACCCGGCCGTATTGATCAACAGGAAGGTAGGTAACTTCATAACCCTCTTTTTCAAGGCGGCCGGTTGTATTAATTATCGCGTGATGCTCAATGGAGCTGGTAATTATGTGACGCCCTTTCTTTGCCTTGGCGATAGCGACTCCTTTGACCGCGTGATTGTCGCCTTCTGTTCCGCCGGAATTGAAAATAATCTGTTTTGGATTCGCGATGATAGCCTTCGCGACAATTTCTCTTGCGTTTTCAATGGCTTTTTTGGCTTCTCGACCAAAGTAATGCATTGAAGACGCATTTCCATATATTGACTTCAGGAATGGAGTCATGGCCTCAAATACTTCCGGCGCCATTTCCGTAGTGGCGTTGTTGTCAAGAAATACTCGCTTCATTGGATTTCCTCTATTTTTTCTTGATAAGTTTTCAATCTTGGGCAGGGTAACCCCACCAAGTTAGTCGTAATTGTGAGAAATATAATGCTCCATGGCTGAAAGTCAAGATGAAAATCAAAGAAATTTCGAGTTGTTATGAGAAA
>CAYSHR010000755.1:0-1913 GCA_964430795.1 uncultured bacterium | reverse complement strand
AGCGATCGTTTCAATCTTCCAAGCCCGGCACGAAGGCGATTCCCGGAAGGATGAGAGGGTTGTGTCTTAACTGTGGAGACAGAGCATCTTGTCTATTTCCTATCGTTGAAGGAGGCGTTTGGCACTGCGAAGAATACTGTTAAAAAATACCTGCCGGTCCGATAGAACTTTCCGGCTTGGATTTATGCCCTATTTCAGTAATCTTTAAACGCTAAAAAGGAAGAACCATGAAAGAAGAAAATTTCCTGAGTATCATAGGGAAGCACCAAGCGCATCTGGGCGGACTGATTTCAATCCTTGAAGACATACAGACAGAATACAGCTATCTTCCGGAACGGGCACTTAGAATCGTGGCCCAAGAAACGGGAGTTTCTTTGGTCGATATATACGGAGTCGCTACTTTCTATAAATTGTTCAGTTTGAAGCCCAGGGGAAAACATCTCATCTCAGTGTGCTCTGGGACCGCCTGTCATGTCCACAGCTCCTCCGGCATCGTTGAAGAGTTTGAACAAAGGCTCAAGATCAATGCCGGTGAAACAACTCCGGATGGTGAAATCACGCTTGCGACAGTGAACTGCCTCGGGGCCTGCGCACTTGGACCTATTGTAGTGGTGGATGGACACTACTTTTCAAATGTTAAGAGGCAAATGGTTGGGAAAATCATTGATAATGCCTGGACTGGGATTGACAGGGTAGATGTTGATACAGACGAGAGGATATTTCCGCTCGAGGTCAGCTGTCCGCATTGCAACCGCAGTCTAATAGATAAAAATTTCTATATCGATGGCTATCCTTCGATACGTGTGACCGTCTCTTTCGAGCGAAGACACGGTTGGATCAGGCTGTCCTGCCTTTACGGAAGCTATTCTGTTGAACAGGAATACGAAGTGCCGGTAGAAACGGTTGTCGATTTTTTCTGTCCCCATTGCCATGCAGAACTCAGCGGGGTATCGGACTGCGCGTCCTGCGGCGCTCCGATGGTTTCGACGTTCATACGGGGAGGCGGTGTTCTGCACATCTGTTCCCGCCGCGGGTGCAAGGCTCACATGCTGGATCTTCACGGCGCCAGCCTTTGACAAGGGGAAGTTTCAGGAAAGGAGCAAGGATGCTTAAATTGAAATGGCACAGGGATATGCTATGAAACGACGAAGATCAATAGAGGATTTTGAGGCTTTGCAAAGTCGCATAATGACCGACCATGACGAAGCTGTCCCTACCATTGTTATTCCGGCGGGTACTTGTTGCCAGGCAAGTGGTGCTAATGACCTGATTCGTGTGGCAAAACGAGAGCTGCTGGATAAAAAATTGACAGACACTGTCCGGCTACGTATTACGGGTTGCCAGGGATTCTGCCAGATGGAACCCTATGTGCTTGTGGAACCGCGTGGCACCTTTTATCCAAAGGTGGGCATGAAGACCATGGCTCGAATCGTCGAGTGTGTTGCCAGAGATGAGGTGCTGGCAGATGAGCTCTTCATAAACCCGGATACCGGGGAACCGATTGAAAGGCAGGAAGACATCCCGTTTTTCAGGAATCAGGTTCGCACAATTTTGAGCAGGAACGAGAAAATAGACCCGCTCTTTATATATGACTACATTGAGAACCAGGGGTATTCGAACCTGGCAAAAGTGCTCAAAATGGCCAATCCTGATTGGGTTATTAATGAGGTCAAGGTTGCCGGGCTCCGAGGTCGTGGCGGTGCAGGCTTCCCTACGGGCCTTAAGTGGGAGTTCCTGACAAATCAAACGAATGGTCATGGCAAATTCCTGGTATGTAACGCGGATGAAGGGGACCCGGGTGCATATATGGATCGCAGCATTCTTGAAGGGAATCCCCACTGCGTTATCGAAGGAATGATAATTGGAGCCTATGCCATAGGAGCTTCGGAAGGTTTTATCTATGTCCGGATGGA
>CAYSHR010000754.1:0-1913 GCA_964430795.1 uncultured bacterium | reverse complement strand
AAAAGTAAAAATAAGAATATTATATTCACCGGGCATCTGGAGAAGGATGAACTTGCCTCCTTATACAAAATTTCCAAAATGGTTGTATTGCCAAGCAGATGGCCCGAGCCACTTTCCAGGGTTCTCCTTGAGGCAGCCTATTTTACCGTTCCGGTTGTGGCGACCAAGACAGGGGGTAATCCGGAAATCATTATTGACGGCTTAAATGGCTTTTTGACAGAAAGAAACAATCCTTCGGATTTTGCTGGAGGATGCCTTAAAATGCTCAAAATGAAAGACGATGATTACAAGAAGATGAAAACAAAAATTGGAAAAGTGTTGACGATGAAATTTGATATAGAAAAACTGACGGAAAAACTTGAGACCTTTTATAGTGGGATAATCGAGGCGAAAAGATAGTGAAAAAAGGCGAAAATAAAGTCTGTTCATGCCAGATGAGTCTTACGCCAAAGACCAATCTCGGTGGTGGAATATTTCATTTTCACTGCCTTGACGCCATGGCGAATCTGGACGTGCCGATATTAATCCCACTGGCTTTTAACACCGATTATGAGAAGAGAAAAAAATGGGACGTAAAAGTTTTTTCCATCAATAGATCCTTCAGGCTTGGCGCTTTGATTTCCAATACTGTTTTTCTTTTTCACCTGTTGTATCTCTGGTATTTCAAAAAAGAAAGGTTCTCTCTGCTTAGGATCAGCGACCCATATTATATTGGACCCGGAGCTTTGCTTTTCGCGAAAATAACCCGGCTTAAAACCCTGGGATATGTGTTCCATATCGAAGATGATCAACCTTTTGTGAATCTGATAACAAAAATAGTATGCAGGAGACTGAATGGAGTCATTGTCACCAGCGAATTTACAAAAGGACAGGTTGTAAAAAAATATGGACTTGACCAAAAGAATGTCTATGTGACTTATGGCGGTGTGACACCCTTTGATTCTCCACTTATCAAAGAACAGGCGAAGAAAGAATTGGAACTTGAAGGTAAAATTGCACTCTCATTTCTTGGCGCCTTATCCAGGAGAAAAAATCCTCTTGGTCTTCTGGAAATATTTTCTCTGGTCGCCAAGGAGAGCAGAGAGGCTTTCTTATTAATTTGTGGAACTGAGGTCCAGGATACGGGTTTATTGAATAAACTGAAAGAGAAAGCCGCCGACTTGGGGATTGAGGATCGCGTAAGGTTTACTGGTTGGATTGATAACGATCAGAAGTCATTGATTTACAGGGCAACAGATATTTTTGTATTTCCCTCATTCCTTGAAGGGTTTGGATTGGCCGTGGTGGAATCCATGGCTCAAGGGGCGCCCGCTGTTGTCAGCGACAGGGGTTCGTTGCCTGAGGTTGTGGAGGACGGTGTTACAGGTTTTGTTATTGATCCTGACAATCGGGAGAAATTCGCGAAAGCCATAGTTCTTCTTGTTAAAGACCAGAAGAGAAGAAAGAAAATGGGAGAGAAAGCCGCTTTGACCGTGGCTGATAAATTTTCCTGGGAAACATGCGGCAAGGAAACCATTAAAGTTCACAACAAAATCCTTGAAAAAAGTACTCACCGTAAACTCGGGATAATGCTCAACACCGGGGATAGCCTGGCTGTCATGAAAACCGAGGGGCAGCAAGACCGGTTTATGAACAAATACGTGGCCAACTGGCAAAAAGTTTTCCATTCCATTTCCATTTTCAGCTATGGCGATGATTCTGATATTATTGCCGGCAAAGTAAAATTCTTTCCCAAAAAAAATAAGTTCAAGGGGCTTATTTATTCTATTCTGATGCCCTTTAAGTATAAAGATGAAATAAGATCATTGTCCTTAATAAGAGTAATGCAGACCCAGGGCGCGTTACCCGCCGTCATTGCCCGAATACTCTACAGGGTTCCCTTTATCACAACTTATGGTTATCTCTACGGCGAT
>CAYSHR010000753.1:0-1917 GCA_964430795.1 uncultured bacterium | reverse complement strand
CCATTCGGCTACAACGTAACCCAGGCTCCATGCTTTGACGTCATTGTTGTCACTGATAAAGACCTGGTTACCGCCTTGGGTGACCGGCTGCCCGGTTTCTGTTCTTTCAGGTACGTTATGATGCAAGGGGTTTATTAGCCCGCCAACGGTTCCACTTATATAAATGGAAGTTCCACCAAATTCCTGCTCCATTTTAAGCCGTATCCATCTTGGAAAATCTGACGAGAACTCTTTGTATCCTATCATGCATTCCGGGTGGGATTGCCAATTAACAAGCGTAGCCACAGTTCGCCCAGTGTCGTCAGAGAATCTGATGGAAGTCAGATGCTCGTTATAGACATAGGGAAAGCGAGAATCGCTCATCAGGTTTGGATGATCGGCTTCAGGCTCATTGATAAATGTCTCCGCGGCAAAAGGAGTTACCGGGACCATGGTTTTTGATAACTCCAGGGCCATGTCCACGATCTCATCCATCAAAAAGTCAATATACTCAGGGCACCTTCCAGTCTCATAAAAGCTCGGCCCCCATAGCCCAATTGTGTCCGGACCTTCATGTGTATGGGTGGATGAGATAATTATTCGATTTCTGTTCAATCCATATTGCTCAAGGATATCCATGGCTTTATGCACATCTCCCAGAGAGAGGCCAAGAAGATCAACAGAAACAAGGTATAAATATTCTTTTCCCTGTGACAAAAGAAGCCCTCTGGCTTCAAGATCATTGTGAGTGCCTGTGGATATTCGATTCTGGCTTGTACCGGCCATATATTTAGGGCAGGGGTGATTCACATCATCAGGAGTGATGATTCTAAAGCCTGACGCCGCTCTTAACCGCGAGTCATCATAAACAGGAACCAGCCTTTTTTCAGTCTCAAAATATGGGTGGGTTATCCTTGGAAAATGAATCCGCCCTTTTTTGGAAAATCCGGCAACCTTTCGGTCTGACCCGGAATGGCCATTTTCAGGCAATTCACAAGCGACAATAAAAAGTAGTAAAAAAAGAAGATGTAATATTAACAACCCTTTTGACATCCATCCCTCTTGGAAATAACTTTTTACCCCTTGCCAACGGCATTTTTCTTCTAAATATCACTCATGTTACGAATTATAAATGGTTTTATCCGATTGTCAATTCCATAGCCTCCTTGGAAATCTCAATGGCAAATCCAGTGTGTAGATAGGATTATAATCCACCTTCGGCCGGACAATAAACTCGCATCTGATTGGAGCGAAACAACTCCTGATGATCAGGGAACACTCTCGGTTTCAGGTCGTCCTGGATCGGTTCTTGGGAAAATTCTTCGATGCCCTTGTCTATTCTGACAACCGCCGCTCGTTTGGATACATGGGAAATCGGCATGTCGGCAATCCAATACTGTGGACCTCTGTCAAGGGTGAGCATGGTAAAATAAAGTCTGATGGGGCGCCAGAGAAAGGGTGACGGATAATAAGCAACCAATTCCCGTCCCTGTAAATTTCCGCACCTGGCGCCGGCAGCGAGAACCCTCCGGGCAAGGATAATGTCATTTTTTTGCTTTGGCTCTTCCCACTGGGCGTTGTCCTGGTTAATCATCCCATGGGTGGTTTCAAAAACCGAGGTGTCAATAAATCCCTCGAGGGGTGAGGCGAAATAGAACAGGTGCATGACACCAAAGCAAAGGCAAAGCGGAATCCAAAGTTTTTTTACCAGGATCGGCAGTGAAATGATTACCTCGGAACCAAGCAGGGCAATGGCTGGGATTGAGATCCAGATGTAATAGAGATTTTTTTTATCTTTTTATTGTGGAAATTTATCTAATCTTTTTATTATTTTTGTAATAGTATTTAATATTATTAAAACATGGCTTGATATTTAATAATTTTCTTTAAAGAAATATTAAAAAGGGATGTAAGGGTTAAATTTACGACCCTTTCCCA
>CAYSHR010000752.1:0-1930 GCA_964430795.1 uncultured bacterium | reverse complement strand
CAAAGGTGCACAGCTGAAAGATAATATAGGAAACTTAACCATTTAAGCACTAGTCACAGACCTCCGGCTTTGCCGGAGGTCTGTGACTCGTTCAAAAGCAAATAATCACTTTTTCATATCTGTTTGTGAAGTCAAACTTTCCGATCAGAACCTGAACCTGTAACAAGAGCCAAGTAAATGGAATTTGACTGATGAATTCCGAGGACGTTTTTCAAAACGGCAAATTTTGGGAATAATAAAGATGTCGGTCGGAATTTTATAAATAAAGGGGCTCAAATATACTCTTGACCCTTGTTAACTTTTTTTGAATATATTCATAAATCTTGCCCAGTGGAAATGCAAGAGCACTTTCAATTTTCTAGTCGGATCATCCAAGGGTCAAGAGTAGATTTGATGACCTCTGGGTTTCAGGTGAGCCGCCAAAAGCGATGTGAAATCTCAGAACAATAGCAACGCGATCGGACAGACTATCAATAACGTCAAAACAGTTCGCTCGAATATAACGACAAGCATATGACGAAGCGAAAACTTGATGTCAGTTGCTATGATCACCGGTATCGACCCGGAGAAAAAGAGGATCACCGATATCGAAACCACACCGATAACAAACTTTGAGGCGGCTGCCGCGCCGGCACCTGCGGCAACTACTGACGGGATGAACATCTCGGCCCCCACTATCGCGCTCGCTTTCGCCACGAGCATGGCGTCCGGAATCCCGAAAAGTTTGGTGATGGGATAGTAGATGTAGCCGAGGATGTCAAATACCGGGGTCATTTTGATCAACAATAAGGACATAACACCAAACGAGAGGATTGAAGGCAGCATGCGCAAGTTCATTATCATGCCGTCAACAAAGTTGTTCTTTAGATTTTGCATTAGCGCTGGGGCATTTCCGGCGGTTTTGGTTCCTTTATTAAACGCACCCTTGAGCAGATTGCCCTTGTACTCCGGTTCAGGATTCCCCGTTGGGGTCGCGTAGCTATCGTCATAGGAGCTAAGCGGCCACAACCGCGCAATAATGGCTGAGACGGCAAACGTAACAACAAGCGTTACCCAGAAAAACGTGTTCCATCGTTCCATCAGACCCAGCGTTTTCGCGACGATTACCATGAACGCCGCGGATACGGTCGAAAAACCACCGATGACGATCACGGCTTCCCGGCTGGTGAACTTTCCTTCATTGTAGAGGCGATTCGTCAAGAGAATCCCAATTGCGAAACTGCCGACAAACGACGTTATGGCGTTTACTGTCGCGAGTCCTGGAAGTTTCCATACCGGTCGCATAATCGGTCTCATCAATACACCAATGAATTCGAGCAACCCATACCCGGTAATAAATGTGAGCAATGTCGCGCCAATTGGCACAATGATGCCGACGGGCACCGCTACCTTAATGAAAAGGAAAGGAAGCATGTTCGGTTGCATGAGCACTGAAGGACCGATATTGAACATCACCATAACCACTGGTCCGATGGCGAGTAGTTTGATGAGAGAGAAAGATATGGTTACGCCGTCTTTCTTCCAAGTTCCCTGAACAAAGGGGAGAACTCCTCCTATTACAATGATCGCGAAAGTAAATATGGCACACGCGGTTGGGATTCTCGCTGTTATTAACGAAACAATATGGTCAAGCGGAATGGTATTCTGGCCATTAAGCGTTACCGGGATGAAGAAAATGAACACCCCTAACGAGCTCGCCAAAACAAACATCAACAGATTACGCAAACGATTTGAACCTTCTTTTTTCGAAACTTCACTACTACGTCCACTCATAATCGATTCCTATTTCGAATCAGTAGAAACCCAGAGGGCTCAGGTCTTCATTCTTCACTCATTTAAAAAAAGGCCTAGTTCTATGTCTAGTTCTAGTCTAGGTAGTGTCCATCCATAAATGAGCATTTGAAAATCATGGGCACTACTCAGTTTCCAA
>CAYSHR010000751.1:0-1940 GCA_964430795.1 uncultured bacterium | reverse complement strand
TATCTTCAGAGAGATATGCAATACCTCTTAACAGGGCTTGATTGGGATGAGAAATATATGTTTCCTGTTTTCCACCAATCAAAATGTCTCCCTTCTCTACATGAGATGCTCCGAAAATAGCTTTTGCAAGTTCGGTTCGGCCTGCTCCGATTAATCCTGCAAAACCTATTATCTCGCCGGCATATAAGTCGAAGCTTATTTCTTGAAATTCGCCTTCCCTTGTAAGATTTTTCACTGAAAGCAGAAGTTCGCCTTTCTGTCCGGTTCTTGGAGGAAACATCATATTTAAAGAACGTCCCACCATCATACTGATAATTTCATCAGGCGTGCTTTCATTTTTATTTACTGTTTCGATGTGCTTACCATCTCTGAAAACAGTTATTGAATCACATATTTCGAAAATCTCCTCAATTTTATGAGAAACGTATAGTATTGTGATGCCTCTTTCTTTTAGTCTTCTTATAAGAAGGAAAAGCTGTTTGATTTCGTGCCCGGTGAGAGAAGATGTCGGTTCGTCCATGATGATGATTTTACTGTTGAGAACCAAGGCTTTACAAATCTCTACAATTTGTTGATTGGCTATCGATAAATTTTTGACAAGCTCGCGAGGATTCAGATTTGAATCAAGAGAAGAGAGCACTTCGGCACTTTTTGCATACATGAGCTCCCAATTTATGACTCCGCTAAAACGGACAGGTTCACGTCCTAAAAAAATGTTTTCTGCAACCGAGAGATCTTGAATAGCGGTCAGCTCTTGAAAAATTGTAGCGACACCATTCTCCTGGGCTTCATGAACGGAATGAAATCTTTTTATGGTGTCGTCAAAAGAAATGCTTCCTTCATAATCTGAATATATGCCTGAAAGAATTTTTATAAGGGTGCTTTTGCCAGCACCATTTTCTCCGACAAGACCGTGGACCTCTCCATCTTTTATCTTGAAATTTATATCATCAAGTGCTTTTACCCCGGGAAAGCTTTTAGATACGTGGTTGATTGAAATCATTTGAATAAATAATAAAAAGCTGGGAAAGAGCTTGCTTTCCCAGCTTAAATTAAAAAGAATGTGATTCTGATGCTAAAACTCAAAATCGTCTACATTCTCAGGTGTCAGTAAAACATCTGGCGCAAAAGAAGCCTTTTTCTCAACAAGAGTTGTCGGAACGCCAGCCCATTCAAACTCATCACCTGGTTTTGGCAACATTCCATCTTTTGTTAAATAATTATGAACAATCTTTACTCCAAGATATGTCATTTTAGCCGGGTCAAGAATCAAAGCTCCTTTAACCCATCCTTTCTTTATGTACTCTGCATTCTGCTTACCAAGGGCAACACCCCAAACAGCAACTTTTCCGCCAAGATCAGCATTTTCGAGAGCTTTCGCTGCTGCCGGGATCCCGGTAGTCACCATACTCGCAAAACCTTTAAAATCCGGATTGGCTTGCAGGATGGATTCACAGATACTTAAAGCCTTTTCATAATCGTCCTCAGTTGGAAATACACCGATTAGCTCAATATCGGGATATTTGGCTAAGGTATCCTCACAGGCTTTTTGTCTTTCAGCGAGAAAGGGTGACCCAAGACTTCCGGTAAGAATGGCAACTTTTCCCTTACCGCCAATCTCTTGTGCTAATCCTTCAGCAATATTTATCCCGCTCTGCACAGTTTCCCAGCCGGAAGCGAGCCATATCGTACCAGGTGCGCCGATGTCGAAACCAAAAACCGGTATTCCTTTTCCTATGGCGTCTGCAACCGGTTTCTCCCATGCTTTTGCCTCAGACACAGCCAGCAGGATCGCATCAACACCTTTATTGACTTGATCATTAAAGATATCGAGCTGTTTTGCAGCATCTGCTTGTGCCGGACCAACAAAGACATACTTTATACCAAGCTCTTCCGCTGCTTTTTTCGCTCCCATTTCGCAGCGTACAAACCAGGGGTGC
>CAYSHR010000750.1:0-1942 GCA_964430795.1 uncultured bacterium | reverse complement strand
AGGTTCGGTTCTCCCGGACAAGTTCTTGAGCACCTGAAAAATAGGTCCCCGGTTGAGGGGCAATGGGCAGCACAGCACTTAGCATATTGCCTCCTTGATCGAGACCTTGTAATCGTGACAAGTGGAATCACAAAGGCTGACGTTGAAAAATTGAAGATGCAGTACTTTAAGACGGTCCAGGAAGCTCTTCACCATACATTTGAGAAATATGGAAAGGATATGAAGATATTTGTAGTAAAAAATGCAGATTTTCTGATTGCTAATGTTGGGTTATTTCAATGAACAGATGTTATTTACATCTGTGCTGAAGAAGCGGCTTCACTTATTGAAAAATGAGGGATATTGTCCAAAAAAAAAGATGACAAATAATCTAAAAGTACTGCATGTCTTTAATTGTCGTAAGAACATTATTGTCCAATAATAATTCCTATCAAATGGAGGTACTACTAATGAAAAATTATCTTATCTGTCTCGTGGTGCTGTCTCTTGCTTTGTTCGCATTTAGTGGCGGGCAATATGCTGAAGCGGAACAAGTGACCTTAATCATCATGGCCCCCTGGGCGGCGGAGGAACTTGCAGGATTCAAGCTGGTCATGGAAGCCTTTGAAAAACAAAATCCTGATATCAAGCTTGAGTATCGTTCCGGAAAACCCGAAGATACATCAACAATTTTAGCGAATCAATTTGCGATTAAGAAAACTCCGGTTGATATAGTGGATACGCCCTGGCAGTGGTATATTATCGAACAAGCCAAAAAAGGGCACGTGATGGATGTGACGGATATCATCGACCCAAAAGATTTTCTGCCGGGCGCGATTGATCGGGTCATGTTTAATGACAAAGTCTATGCGGCATCCAGCCTGGGAGGAGTCACGACTCCGGAATATCGAAAATCATTTTTTGAAAAACATGGTCTCAAGGATCCAAAAGAAGTCAAAAACTGGGATGAATTTATCGCTTTGCTTGATGAGATCAAAAAAATACCTGGTGTTAAAGGTCCTATCGGTAGTGGTGGCGGAGTTGGTTGGCCATTTACCAGTGTTGTTGAAAACTGGATTATCACGTTTGGCGGGCCTGAAATGCACAAAGGCTTAACCGAGGGCACGATTTCATGGCAAAGTCCGGAGGTCAGGGCGATTTTGAAAGACAAGCTTCTTCCGCTTCTGCAAAATGGCTATTTTGGCGAACCTGATGAATTTGAGGCTGTGCTCCAGGCCATGTGGAATGGCGATCATGGGATTTATGTCGGTGACAGCACCGATTCAATGAGTATTTCTCCGCCTGAGGATCGTGGGATTTTTCTTTTCCCGGGACAAAAAGGAATTGTGTTCTGGCACGATTACTGGTTTGCCCCCAAATATACAAAACATCCTGAAGAGGTGAAGCGGCTGTTTAAGTTCCTTGCGACTGAAGGACAAAGCATTCAGGTGAAGGGGGGCGGTCGTATCTCGACCTACATCCATGTCCCGCTTGAAAATTATCCACCACCTGAACGAGAAGTCTTCCAGGCGATTGAAGGAAAAACTGTTCTTCCTGACCTGGATGATACCCTTGGGGGGAAATTCCAGTCAACTATCTGGGATCAGCTTGGACTACTCTGGGCGAATCCGACTGAAAAAACCCTGGATGCCATTCTGGCTGAATTGCAGAAAGCTGCTGAAGAAACGCTGGCAAAGAAGTAAGTTCTCGTAAATAAAACCGGGCAGGTTTACCCAAGAACCTGCCCTGAGAACAAGAACATCCCCCTTCCTCTCTTCGAAGGGGGAATAGAAGTTCATTGAAGGAGATATCTATGAGAAAAGAAACACTCCTATTTATTTCACTTCCCTTGTTAATTGTGCTGATTTTTTTGATCAACCCGATCTTTCAGAGCTTATATTTGAGCTTTCTCTCGGATGATGGACAATTTATTGGATTGAAAAATTATATTGATATCTTTACG
>CAYSHR010000749.1:0-1947 GCA_964430795.1 uncultured bacterium | reverse complement strand
GTCGCGGCGTAACAAGCATCTCGGATCCGATCAGTTGGGGTGTGGCCATTGTGGGCGCAGTCATAGTTATTGCCGCTGTAAGATTAATCAGCGGTGGAAGATAGGGGACCGGGAAATGAGTGATATTAAAGTTGAGAAGGGGACAGAAGAGAAGCTTAACGCCCTTGGTGTGAAAGATTGGGGGGAATTGGGTTGCGAAGTAAGTCGTTTTGATTGGAAATATGTTTTATCCGAGACCTGCTTTTTAACAGAAGGGCAAGTCACAGTTACAACAGAATCCGGAGAGAAGGTTTCCTTTGGAGCCGGCGATATTGTTGTTTTTCCAAAAGGATTGAGTTGCACCTGGGATGTATCGCGGCCTGTAAAAAAGAGATTTAAATTCGATTAATTTTATCTGTTTAACAAAATATTATATTGAGGGAAAACTGGGTTATTAGGTGTTTCTCTCATGGGAGAGTTTACTGTTTTTTTACAAAGGGTGGTCACAAAATAAAATATCCGTTTTTTGCCGCCCTATCATTGAAAAATCTTGAGAGGCTGCTATAATCCCTTGGCTCTGGCACATCCACTGTTTTCTTATATTAAGCAAAGTCAGGAGTAAAAAATGGCTAAGAGGAAAAAACTAAAGAACCAGATTCCGGTGGAGCAGCTTCGCTGGAATTGCGATAGCTCTGTTTTTAAATGCGTAACTACTGAAAAAGCCATCCCCCTTGATGGTATTTTAGGCCAGAAGCGGGCTTTGACCGCTATTGAACACGGGCTCCATATAAATAGTCCCGGATATAATATTTACGTTGCCGGCGTATCAGGATCCGGTAAGACCTCCACTGTAAAAGCTATGCTCAAATCAAAAAAAAGAGACAAAAACGAACTCAAAGACATTGTTTATGTAAACAACTTCAAAGATCACAGGAAGCCCCATTGCATTAAGCTTTCCGCCGGAAAAGCCAAGATATTCAGCAAAGAGATGAAAGATGTAGTAGAGACATTGCAAACAGTTGTGTCCAATATTTTCGAGCATGAGGAATATAAGGAAGCGAGAAATCAAACTGTAGAAAAACATAGAGAGAAACAGAAGAAACTCTTTAGAGACCTTGAAATCCGCATAAAAAAAGAAAATTTCACTATGGTCCAGGTTCAGATGGGTCCATATACAAGACCTATGATTCTTCCCCTTATCGAAAACCAACCTGTTCAATTTGATCAACTCGAATCCCTGGCCGCCAATGGAAATTTCCCCACAGAAACACTGACCAAGCTCAAAGAACAGCACCAGGTTCTTTTTAATGATCTTGAGTCAGCAATGAAGCAGGCAAGGGTTATTGAAAAGGAACTTAAAAAAGACCTTGAGGAACTTGAGAAAAGTTATGGTATGAGCGTTATCGAATCCCTTATAAAGGATATCAGGGAAAAGCTCCCTAACGAGGATATCGACTCCTATCTTGATGAAGTCCAGGAGTCCATACTTGACAACCTCTCCATTTTCAAGGAGGAGGAGGCGCCCCAGCAACAACAAGGCGCCGCGGTTCCCGGCGCTCATCCCCCACGAGCTGAAGGCGAGATTGATCGCTTCCATGACTACAGAGTGAACATCATTGTCGATAATTCATCGACTAAAGGCGTTCCCATTGTTATTGAAAATACCCCGAATCATAAAAACTTGTTTGGAACCATCGAAAAGTCATTTCGAGTCAATGGACAATGGACAACGGATTTCATGAAAATCACCGGTGGTTCTCTGCTAAAGGCTGATGGCGGCTACCTGGTCGTCAATCTTCTTGACGCTGTTACTGAGGCCGGCGTTTGGAAAACTCTGAAAAGAACGTTGAGAAATCGCCAACTGGAAATAGAGAGTTACGACTCCATGTTCTTTTTCATGGCTTCAGGCATGAAGCCCGAGCCTGTTGACGTAAACGTAAAGATAGTGGCTATTGGCGACAACGAGCT
>CAYSHR010000748.1:0-1956 GCA_964430795.1 uncultured bacterium | reverse complement strand
CGAGAATAACCTTGGTATCTCGCTTTCCAAGGCCCAGAAGGAATCCATAATGAAGAAGCACCCGGCATCAGGTTTAAAGGCTACCATAAGCCCCGAGGCCAAAGGTTCAGTACGCTTTACAAAAGGCAATTTCTCCCATGTCCGCCGGTTCCTTGAATTCCTTTAAGGATGCCCAGGATCTCATCGGGGGGATTCCCCCCGATTTTCTTTTTTTTTCTACTACCTTCAAGCCATAATGCCCCGGTGTATCAGGAACAGATTGCCGCCATCGAGTCAGTAAGAATCCGATAAAGAAGCGACAAGTCCCGGTTTTGCCAATATCCGCCAGTATGCGGTAGAGCCTTAGAAACCGGCTACGGTATCCCCGGTATGCTCTGTTACGGTATACCGAGTCGGTATGGGATTGATTGGGGGATGTTGTAAAGGTTGTAAAGGTTGTAAGGGTTTAAAAGGTTGTAAAGGTTTACAAGGATTTATTCAACCTATAGCCACGTCCATCTTTCTTTAAAATTTGATGACGTTCTAAACAATCCAGAACCCGTTTGATTGAAACATGATTAGTTTTCAGAGCCCACTCTTTAGAGAGGTCCAGAATATTTTTATTTTGAACATAACCATCTGCCTTATAAAGACAATATTTTATCATGCCAAGAATTTCCACTAATTTCTTCCCATTTGGTCTTTTCATATTGTGATGCTCAATAAGACAAGATATTAAATCAGGGACATCTTTACCTTCTCGGCCTTTAGGCCTTCCACCTACTTTTGTGAAATATTCAGAAATTTCCTGTATCCACTTGGTGATTCCATCGATATTTTTATCATTGAGAAATTTAATAAAAGATTCACATTCATCATCATTTATAAGTTGGGATGTATCAAATGCGACCTCGGGGAAATGTTTTCTCATTGAACCTGGAGTAAAATTGTTTACGTTAATGAAATCGACTGGATTTCCTTTATCATCCCGCTCAATTTCGTAATTTGTAAAAAAGAACTGTATTACATCGGTCCAAAATCGTTTCTCCACTCCTTCCTTGACTAATTCATCAAAATCTGAAATCAACACCTTTTTCCTCACCAAATCTGCCACAGTAAGGCCCTTCTTTTTTGCCTTCTGCTTTAACATAGTTCTTTCATCCTCATATAATGACAAGATGAATCTCACTTTCTTTCTTTTCCTTTCCATGAATGATCCGCCCTTCAATCGTTTAGCGAGATGTTACATGGATGTTACATATTCCTTAAATAGTTTTTCAATGTTAGGTTAATATGAAGATGATTATAGATGATGGTGATTGTGTATGGCAGACGATAAAGTGGTTTTCTCAGAAGGGAAAGAGATCCGTTGCCTCCGGGGTAAGATTGAATCCGAGGACGGGGATTTTGTTAAGATTAGGCGTAGGGGTGAGGTTGTCCATATTGCCAAGAATATTGTATTAAAGATTGTGGTCTGTGATGGTGTGAGTAATGAATCTCTTTGAGAAAGTAATTAAATACCTCAAATCTATAGGACTCATTCTTGTTGAGGAATATATTGCCTATTACTTATGTAGCATAGGTTGTCACATAGCCAACTTGCTTAACTATGGTTGTCACAAACGATGCGACCATGAGGGGTGCCGATGGCAGAGGATTCGTTCTAATGCCTCTGATAGCCCGGAGGGTTACTACTGCCGGTTCGGGGGTATAGTAGATACACGCTTGCACCTCCTTCTTGTGGCCCCACCGGGTTTCTCAAAATCCTTCTTCCCAATGCAATTTCTACGTCAGAGAATGGGATTATTGCATGGGGCTATCAGAAGCAAATTTGAGAACAATGTAACCGAGGCTGGTTTCGTCGGCACTGTATCCCGTGATAAAAATGGGAAGATGAACAAGATATACGGATCTGCATATCATTATTGTGACGGCATACTTGGATTTGAAGAGTTCAGTAGCATTGCATCCGCAGCT
>CAYSHR010000747.1:0-1957 GCA_964430795.1 uncultured bacterium | reverse complement strand
GATTGCCATGAGAGTCGTCAAAGAATTCAAGGACGGAGATTATATCAATTTGGGAACTGGCATACCCTTACAATGTGCTCAGTTTGTCCCGGAAGATCAAACCATATTTATTCAGGCCGAAAACGGTGTACTTGGATATGGGCCATTAGTCCTTGAAGATGAGTTAGATAAAGCGAAAACGAAATATGTTGAGGCGGGTTTGAATATGTTCCATCCAAAAGATGGCATGTCGCTTTTCGATATGGATGTTTCATTTGATATGATCCGCAGTGGAAGAATTGATATAACCGTATTAGGAGCATTTCAGGTATCTGCAAAAGGTGATCTGGCAAATTGGAACCGTCCGGGAGATACCAGTTTGGCAATAGGTGGCGGCATGGATCTGGCCATAGGAGCGAAAAGGGTTATTATCGCTATGGAGCATGTTTCTAGCAAAGGAGAAAAAAAAATATTAAAAACATGCAGCTATCCACTTACCGCTAAAAATTGTGTGAGTTTAATATGTTCTGATATTGCCGTAATCGAAATAACTGACAAGGGAATGGTCCTTAGAGAGTTTGCTCCCGGATGGCAGGTGGAGGACATTCAATCCTTAACTGAAGCTAAGCTTATAATCGCTGACGATTTGAAAGAAATCGAGCTGTAATCATCATCAGGTAATTAACTGTGCCCTCTTGCAATGAGTTTCCGAATCAAGAAGATAAAAATAGCATGTATCCACTCGACTATTGGGAACCAATATCTGACGATGAGATAGAACCCTAAACATTTTTGAATCGGAAAAGTTCAATAGGCAAGGAAATATATCATGACTCTTAGAATAGTGGGTGCCGGTCTGGGGCGAACCGGAACATATTCCCTGAAACTGGCCCTGGAGCGATTGTTGGGAGAACCCTGTTACCATATGGCAGAGGTGTGGTCTCACCCGGAACACATACCTCGCTGGCATCAGGCATTCAAAGGCGAGATGCCTGATTGGGGTAAAATTTTCAAAGGATTCAAGGCTGCTGTAGATGAACCGGCCTCCTGTTTCTGGAAGGAGATAAGCCGGGCTTTTCCCAAGGCCTTGGTGATTTTATCCGTCCGGGATGCTGAATCATGGTGGAAAAGCGCTGATAAGACCATCTTTAATGATGTCAGGAATGAGGCGCCACCCGGCCCGCCCTTTGTAAAGGATTGGCACGCCATGGTAACTGAGATGACACATTCCCTTTTCCCTAACTGGGTGGATGATAAAAAATCGGCGATTGACGTTTTTGAAAGGCATAACCAGAAAGTTCGTGAGACGATTCCGGCAAAACGTTTACTTGAGTGGCAGGCAACAGAGGGTTGGGAACCCATCTGCGAGGCCCTTGGCTTGCCGGTTCCAGATGAACCCTTTCCCCGAAAGAACACAACTGAGGAATGGCTAAGATACAATAAACGATAAGAAGCTTTATAACCGGCAGATATACAATCGGTTAATTACAGAGACACGTGTCTTAAAAATATGGTGATATCAGTAGATCTTTTAGGCCAGATCAACTCGGAAAGCGCTTTTGGTCCTCGCATGATTAATGGAAATGGCGGACAACCGGAATGCCACATTGGCGGTGTTTTGTCTAAAGGAGGGCGTGCCCTTACGCTGTTGCCTTCGACCCGTATGGACGGAGCGATATCTACCATTGTTCCAATGTTTGAACCGGGGACAACAGTAACGATTCCTCGTCACTGGGCTGACATCATAATTACAGAATACGGTATAGCGAGATTAATGGGTAAAAACCATCGTCAAAGAGCTGAGGCACTTATTGAAATCGCGCACCCTGATTTCAGACTTGAGCTCAGGAAAAAAGCCAAAGAGCTTTTCTATCCTTAACTTGATAATACTGAAATGACTCGCAAGATATGGGAAACTTATACATGGGTGTAAGCGTCATATTACGCTATATAATACCTTTAAATTAAAGATTTTAAT
>CAYSHR010000746.1:0-1957 GCA_964430795.1 uncultured bacterium | reverse complement strand
AAGAGCGATTTTTCCGGAAAGATCGCTCTTACTGTCGAGCATTTTCCTTTCCCAGTTTCCGCTCACAGTCATGGCGTATTGCCCGCCGGCCAACCCGGAAAAAATACTACTCTGCTCAAGAGCCAAAAGATTGTCCGGGCAGGCTTCTGATTTGATCATGGCCTTTATCCACTTTAAAGTTTTTCCGACTATTTTCCGGTCAAGGCTCAACTCACCTTTTTCATTAATCAACTTGCCGCCAAAGGAGAAATACCAGGGGAGAAAATGGATGGCCGAGTTTACCGAATGGGCGCCGGGAAAGGCGAATCCATACATATGACCCTTTCTTTCTTCGCCCTTTAAAAGCTCTTTTGTAACTAAAAGCATGGCGTCGGTGCTGATTAAAGCTCCTTCCATGTTGTATTTTTTTAGAATATCCTTTCTGTACCGGAACAGCAGAACATCGCAGTCAAAAGGAATGGCCCGGCATTTTCCTGATTCACAAATGGATTTTGATATGGCCGGAAGGGTTTTATCCTCAATGGCGGACGAAATATCAGGTGAGATATTTTTTATAAGACCCGAGTTCGCGAGGCTCGGAATCCATTGGTTTCTAACAAGAATGGCGTCGGCAAAATCAGTCCGCCCCGCGCCAAGATATATTTTTTGCTTGATGGAATCTTTTTTCCCAAACAGAATTTTCACTGAGATTATCAGATCGGGATGTTTAATCCGCCAATCCTCTATAGCTTTTTTTAGAGGCTCGATATTTTCAGGGGAATACCAACCGGGAACAGCAAGAACCAGCTCGTTATTGCTTTTATGGGATTCACAGCCTGATATGGCGACAACAAGAATCATCAGCAATAAAATAATTTTATATCTCAATTCCACGCCAGAATCTCCGCCTGAAAATAAGAAAAAGAAAGACAACCGGCAAAAGGGAGAGGATCATAAAAGCGGCGACATGCCCCTTTTCAAAACCATGTTCGGAAAAGTATTGAAAAAGCCCCACCGTCAGAGTCATCTTTGACGAATCATCCAAAATCAGAAAAGGCAGAAAGAAAGTGTTCCAGGATTGGATAAAAAGCAGAAGTCCCGCTGTTAATATTCCAGGCCCCGCCAGTGGCAGAGTAACTTTTATCATGGCGAAAAATCGGGAATAGCCGTCAATCCGGGCGCTATGTTCCAGTCGTTGAGGAACATTATTAAAAGCTGTTATAAGAATCCAAATAGCCAGAGTAACTCCACCGGCCTTTAGCACGGCGATAAAAATTAGGCTGTTATAAGCGCCAAGAAATCCCGCGACCTGATAAACAGCGGTCATATTGGCCATGCCCGGTAATAGATGAAGCCCCAGAAGAGAGACCAGAAGAGCATTTTTGAACCCGAACTCAAAGCGGGTAATTCCATATGCGCCAAGTGCGCCGAAAACAAGGGCCATGGTTGTTGACGCGCCGCACACAAAAAGGGAATTGAGCAGTTGCAGCCAGAAACGACTGTCAAAAATAATATCAATGTAATTTGTCAGTGTGAAAAAAGAAGGAAATATTTTAAAAGGCCACGAATTGATATCCTTCTCAGGAGAGAGAGAAAGGCGAACAAGCCAAAGCAAGGGCATCAGACAATAAATAACAAGAAACCCGGCTACAAGAGATGATGACGCCCGGCTTCTTTTCACGCCATCCTCCTTTTAAGCCTGACAAGAGCCATAGCCAAAACCAGGTAGGCCGCCACTACCGCCATGCCCTGGGCCGCGGCGTATCCAAATTCCATTGTATTGAAAAAAGCGGTGTTATAACTGTGAAGAGCTACAACGTCGGTGGCAAAAAGGGGCCCGCCCTTTGTTAAAGCGAAGGGTAGAGAAAAAGAGACCATGGTCATCAGAAAAACAAAAAGAGCGTTAACGCCAATAGCGGGCCTATGGTGAGGCCATACAATTGACGCGAATATCAATCTTCTGTTGGCGCCGTCGATT
>CAYSHR010000745.1:0-1961 GCA_964430795.1 uncultured bacterium | reverse complement strand
GGAGCGTGATTTTTCGCGGGATATTAAAAGTATTTTACAATGGGTGGGTCGGGGGCGTCATTTTTTGAAAAAGGGGACCCTGACCGCCAGAGATTCGGCGGGGACCTGTCTATCTATCCTTTCTACTGGTTTCGGATATTTGGTCACGGGTATTATGATCGGCTATATGAGTCCCTCTATGACGCCGGCGGCTCGATAATATTTTATCCCCTTGGAGATATGGAAATCCTTGGTCAATATGAGTTTACAATGCCGGCGGCTTTTCTAGGAATGGGTTCGATCTTCTCTGTCTTTAGCTACGAAAATATCTCCCGTATAAATTCCATGGTCGCTTACACTATAAAAAGAAGAGTCTCGATTTCAGGTGAGTATAACCATTATATTTATGACAGAGCCGATTCAGCAAACAGGTTTGGTGGGTCAATTGGTTTATTATGGGGTAAGAGCAGGGCGGACACAATCAGTTTTGGTTTATTTGATCTTGATAAAGAGGATAATGGTTATCTTGAACTAAGAGCCTATTTTTATCAATCTATTGGAAAGAGAATATTCTGCGCCCTTGACGGCGTATTTTACAAGCTCGACAAAAAGCTTTATGAAGCAGACCGGGGATATTATAGTACAGGTTCTTTTGGCTGGCATGTAATCAAAGATATGGATTTACAAATTTCCGGTATATATATATCCAGCCCCATTTATGATGAGGATTTTAGGGCTTTGTTAAAGCTTTCATATCAATTTGATTTTCGTTTTGGAGAAGGCGAAACAGTGCAATGAAAAATATTGGGAATGGCAAAATCATAATAGTCGCTCTTGGCATCATTATCCTTGGAGCGATTTACACTGTGGCTTCTGATGATGAATCCAGGATTAACTTTGCTCATCCTGTCCATTTAAAAATGAAGTTGCCCTGCACTGATTGCCATAAGGAGATATTGGAAGATTCGGCTCTTTTTAAAACCCATCCCAAGATGGCCCAATGCCAAAGCTGCCATGATCTCAAGGAGAAAAACAGTTGTGAAAAATGTCACAATACCCCAAGGATAAAAGGGAAACCCGGAAAGAGACGGCGAAGAACAAATTTCCTTCATTCAGATCATAAGAACCGAATGTCGGATTGCGGTCTTTGCCATAAAAATATTGATGAAAAACCCCATAAAGCGGGCAGCCACCAGGTTTGCGGAAAGTGTCATAAACAGGACATGGTGAATCTGAAGTGCGCCAGGTGCCATCGCAAGATGAATTGGGAGGGAGTCGCCAGTAGTAAAACCTTTAAACATAAGGATGGTTTTTTCAAGGACCATGGTAAATTTGCCGGTAAAACCTCAAGAACCTGTTCCCAGTGCCATTCCCAAAACTACTGTTCTGAATGTCACTCCGGAAGAGCCGGCATAAAACCCAGCTTAAAATACCCTGAAAAAGTATCACGAAATTTTATGCATAGAGGAGACTGGCTTACTTTGCATAGAGTGGAAGCCGGATCCGGAAGATTGACATGTCTGAAATGCCATGGCGAGAATGACTGTTCTTCCTGTCATAAAAGGTCGAAAGTGTCACCAGCGGCTGATAAGGTGTTTTTTGGACACCCTGATGGTTGGCTTTCAAAAGCCTGTGAAAATTTTCATGGCGATATGGCGCGAAGAGAAATTGTTTCATGCGCCGCGTGTCACAAGGGCGGCGGTCCGGGAGATTGCACTACTTGTCACAAAGCAACAGGTAAATTAAATCCCCATCCACCAGGATTTACAGGTGGCCAACTGGATAAGAACAGTAGAATGTGCGCCAAATGCCATGACAAATAATAGCCGACTTTTTCCCTTGCCTCAGAGTAAGGAATTGAAATATTGTTGGTGAAATGATATTGAATATGTTGTTTCGGAGTTGGATAAGAGACATATAGGAGATTATTCATGATTAAAAGAAAAACAATAATGGTATTAGGCGTTATTTTAGTTTTTATT
>CAYSHR010000744.1:1413-1964 GCA_964430795.1 uncultured bacterium | reverse complement strand
ATCCGGGTTACCACATAAAACTGCTCGATGACATCCATCATCAGCAGGATTTCTTCTTCAAGAACCCCTGATGCCTCCTCATGGTTGTTGATTTCTTGCTGCAGGGCATGATATTCCTTGTTCGACTTTACAGCCATCAGTTTGGTTTTGTCATTGGCAATTCTTATCTCAATAATCTCAAGCTCATGCTCTTTTTCCTTTCTCTCGCCTGTCAAATTTTTCAAGCCCTGCTTCTTCCTTTGGACAACCTGCTCTTTCATCTCAATTTCATTATTCAGCTCACTGACATTCAGCGGGATTAATTCAGCTTCCTTTTTCAATTCGGCTACTTCGTCATCCACTTTCTGAAGATCGTAAAGAATTTTTAATTGGTCCTGCAAGTTTAATTCCTCCGCCATATTAAATGGTATTTATCGGATCTCTTTCGTTAGAAACTACTATCGTCTTTATGGCTTTTCCGCCGTATCGCTTGGCAACAGCTTTTTTAAAAATATCTCTCATGGCTTTCGCGAAAATTATTTCAGTCGCAAAATGACCCGCGTCAATAATGG
>CAYSHR010000744.1:0-1403 GCA_964430795.1 uncultured bacterium | reverse complement strand
AGAGCCAATTGGGCGTCATGATATTTATTATCTCCAGTAACAAGGCAGGTTCGGTGGGGTTTGTTTATCAGAGGAACCAGAAAAGAGCCGGAGCCTGAACATACAACAACATTACTGATCCTGGTTCGCCGCGCCCCCACTATTCTTACGGATTTGATCTTGAGTTTCTCTTTGATTTGATTTGCGAGAGAGACAAGGGTCGTGGTTTTTCTTAAAGAGGTGAATCTGCCCAGCCCACTTTTTTCATATTCCATGTTTTTTAATGGATATACATCAAAAGCGGGTTCATCGTAAGGATGGGCATTCAAAAGCTCTTTTATAGCTCTGCCAAGAATATCTTTTGAGACCAGAGTTTCCATCCTTATCTCTTTTTCCAAAGAGGGTTTACCGACTTTACCTGAAAAGGGATCGGCTCCATCCTGGGGAATAAAAGTTCCGTACCCTTTGGATCTAAAGGAGCAACCTTTGTATTTTCCGATAACTCCGGCATTTATGGAAAACAGCGCTCCTGAAACCTTTTCCAAATGGGATTCGGGAACAAATGTAACAAGCTTAAAAATAGTCCCTGGTTTTTCAGGAATAAAGGGAACAGCAGGATCGAAACCCAATTTTTTTACAAGGATGTCATTCATTCCACCCTTTACCGCGTCAAAATTTGTGTGGGCGGCGTAAATGGCAAGGTTGGATTTTATTGCCAGTTCAATCACCCCGCCGGCAGGGGTGGACTGATCGACATTATATATTGGTTTGAAAATAAATGGGTGGTGTGTGACCAGCAAGTTCGCTCCTTTATTAATGGCCGTTTTTACAGACCTTGCCGATCCTTCCAGGGCAAAGGCAATGGTGTCCACCTCGACGTCCGGATGGCCGATCAAAAGCCCCGGGTTGTCATAATCCTGGGCCAGGGCTTTGGGAGCTATCATTTCTAATTCATCACAGATCGTAGACAATCGCACCGTCGCGTTGCCCCTTTCTTATCTAAAAAGAAAAGAGCGCACCAGAATATGGTACGCCGCTCTTTTTAAAGCTATTGGCTTTTTTCTAAATTTATCAGCCATTCTCTTCATTTTCAAAGTTGTGGTGGGCCCACCAGGGATCGAACCTGGGACCATCCGGTTATGAGCCGGGAGCTCTGCCAGCTGAGCTATGGGCCCTTTACCATGTGATACAAAACCGAGGTAACGTACCCCTTAAAACCCACTCTGTCAAGGCTCATTCCGTCAAAAACAGTAATCGTTCAGTTACAAGGGGGCCTTTTGGAAAAGCGGGGACATGTACTTGTTACGTGTCCCCTGATTTTTAATATATGAGATCGGGGTACACGATCCCCATTTCCCTGATATCATTGACAATGCCGGCCATTGTTGAGAAATGGGGTCATGTCCCCCGATCTCAAACCTTAC
>CAYSHR010000743.1:0-1965 GCA_964430795.1 uncultured bacterium | reverse complement strand
CACCGCTTTCACGGATGATTTTATAGTAGTCTTTTCTCTTTTTCTCGTCCATATCCTCCTGGACCTGCAGGAGGGTTACAAGACCGATAATGGAATTGAGAGGTGTCCTGATTTCATGGCTCATATTGGCGATAAACTGGGCTTTGACAATATCGGCATCCTTTGCCTTGGCAAGAGCGTCAAGTAGCTTCTTTTCTTCAATTTCAGACATATAACTCATCCATCATGTTCAGTCAAAATTACTTATGATAAAATCAAAGTTTAGGTTCAATCTTTAATTTTCCTGGATACTTTTTTAAGAAGTGATGCCACATTTTCAATGCTTATAGGTTTGGGGATTACTCGATCCACTCCCCCCTTGATGAATTCGATCTCCTTTTCGTCATCTACAAAAGCTGAAACAACAACTATATAACTGTTCCTTTTCGGGTCTAAAGCCCTTAGAGTCTGAACAAACTCCATCCCGTCAAATTTGGGCATCATGTAATCCAGGAAAATCAGGTCGGGTTTAAACTCGCCTGCTTTTACCAATGCCTCATACCCGTTCCAGCACCACTCAATTTCCACATCAAAGTTATGATGATAAATATATTCCTGCAGAATCTCGGTGGCTGTCTCATCGTCTTCCACAATCAAAATTTTAATCTTGGCCATTTCCACCCCCCTAAAAGGAACCAAGGCGCGATTTAGCGGCAAATTGATATTTCATATTCGGCTGATTTCTCATGCCGCCACATCTATCTTCTATAACCAAACCCTCTGTTCTTCCTGTTTTTGATTCTAGCCAGCGTTACTTCCCTTTTTGCCTCATCATTTGTCGGATTAATGGTGTAGGCCTTCCTGAAATGAGACTCCGCCATTTTCTCTTTCCCTTCAGCCTTAAGGATTTTTCCAAGATAGAGATAGGCCATGTCATTATCTTCATCAAAGGTAATAGCTTTTTTCAAGTCCTCTTTGCATCTATGGGCAATAGCGAGATTCTTCACACCTCTCACTCTATAATCAGCCCAGGCGTTCAGAGTAATAGCTTCGGAGCTTTCGGGGTTTCGTTTCATGGCTTCATGAAAATCTTCAGAGGCTTTTATCCAACTGTTATTTTCAACGTGTTTTCGACCCGAAGCTATGGCTTTTTTAAAAAGACCTGAATCCCAGCCAAAAAATGTACTGGTGCCCGATGATGTAATCTCCTGGCCGGGTTGGGCCTTCTCTCTCTCTGATTTGACCTTGCTCTTCTGTTTTAAGGGATATGTCTCCTTGAATCTGGCGCCTCTGGTGACAATCAGTAGAAAAGAGAGACGAACCAATATTTCATGGTTTTTCCGGGTCGCCGATTTTATGTTGGTCATGCTAAGAGAGTCCAGTGATTTCGCCGCCTTTATCAGGATGTCATCCAACTCCAATGTTGATACAACTTGGTTAAAATTTGTCCTGAGTTTTATCGGCACGTCATCTTTTTTGTTTCTGACAAAGACTTTGAAGAGGCTATACAATGGCGCCACTGACAATATCCCCTGATTTAAAATATCATTAACGGGAATTGGAGAAAAAGCGCCGGCCATGTCCAGGGCGATATTCTGGTTAAAGTGAAAGGACGTTTTCTCCCATCGCCCTTCAAATACCCTGTGAAGCTTTGCCATTTTGTGGCGAGCCACAAAGATATCCATTTCATTGCCTGATATTATTTTCATTTTAACCAGGGCTTGTCCTTGAAAAATTCCCTCTCTTTTTGCCAGGGAAAATGAACGTTCATGCTGCGCCCGGGTTATCTTCTTGATTTGAATAAGGTATCGGCCAAGAGTGTCCAGCCTGCTGAAGTTCGAAACAATGTCAACAAGGGCGCCATCTTTTATGGATGCTTTTAATATTCTTCTTTCACCTTTGATTATAATTACACCTGTCTCCCGGCCATCAAAAATATTATAAAGCAACCGTGTAACAGAGGTGATATTTATCTTGCCTTTTTTC
>CAYSHR010000742.1:374-1967 GCA_964430795.1 uncultured bacterium | reverse complement strand
GAAGAAAAAGGAATTTTTGAATATCATTCAAAACTGTGGAAAATCATTGCTTATGATGATTGAACAGATTCTTGATGTCGCCAAGATGGAATCAGGCAAACTGACTCCGAATTTTGTCTCCTTTAACTTTCACAAGATGATGGAAAACCTCTTTGACAGGTACAGGTTTCAAGCCTCAGCCAAATCTCTGAAATTCAATTTTCACATGGACAATCTTATTCCTCAAACCATCATTGCCGAACCTCTGATGTTGGAGCGGGTTCTGAACAATTTAATTGACAACGCCATGAAATTCACAAGGAAAGGTTATATAAATATTAATATAGATTTGAGCAAAGTCGGACAGGGCAAAATGATGCTTAAATTTACTATTAAGGATACCGGCATAGGAATATCCCAGGAACAGCGGAAAAGGGTTTTCTCCCTCTTTTATCAGGTGGACGACTCGCCCACCAGAGAGCATGGCGGTACTGGTCTTGGGCTTGCCATTACCAAAGAACTGGTTACAAAGATGCGGGGTGACATTGATTTGACAAGTGAACCATGGAAAGGAACTACAGTTGTTTTTACCTGCGTGGCCTTTCCTGATGATTCACAAAAGGGCAATGGGTTTTGATTGATCCTGAAAAAGCGGGGAAGGGTTAATTGTTGTTTTTTGGAGAATATTTCAAAAGCAGTTCCTCGACCTGCTCAATCTCTATTGGCTTGGCCAGAGCATAATCAGCGCCCAGTTCATAAAACTCCGCTGTTTTTGCCTTGTCAACAAAAGCCGATATGACAACAGTTTTGTAATCATAGGAAGTTGTGCAATTCTTTAGAGCCCGGATAAATTCTATGCCGTCGACTTTTGGCATCATGTAATCCAAAAAAATTATATCAGGCTTCACTTCTTCTACGCGAACAAGAGCTTCAAAACCATTCAAGCACCACTCAATGGTCGCGTCCGGTCTGTATTCTTTGATAAAAAGATGCAAAATCTCGGTTGCGACTTCGTCATCTTCTATTATCAATATTGTTAACGGTGCCATCTGTTTTCCTTTTATGATACTTTTTTAAAATATACTTTTATTAACAATAATTCAAAAACTATTTACTCTATTTCGGTTCTTTTTTTTCTTCTTAATAATAGGTTGAGCTCATGTTTAGCGTTACTGTTCGAAGGATTGATATCAAGAGCCTTTCTGAAATGATTTTCAGACAGAATTAATTTCCCCTCATTTTTAAAGACAATGCCCAGGTACATAAAAGCGTTATCATTGGAGCGGTCAATATTTATGGCCTTTTTTAGCAACTCCTTTGCGTGATAATTTACCGATATATCACTTTTTGGGGATTTTGACAGCATTGCCTGGGCAAGAAGGCTAAGGGCCTGTGAACTGTCCGGGTTTATTTTTATGACTTGCCTTAGCAAACCAATCGCTTTTTCAAAATCCTCTCTGGCTACAAGAGTCTGAGCCCGAACCAATTTCTTGTGATAGGCTTGGGAATCCCACTTTTGGAAAGGCGTTTCTATCTGCTTTGCTACTTTTCCCGAAACAATGGATGTTTTTGATGAACCGGCCTTTCTTTTTCCGGGAATCCCTTTTTGGCCTG
>CAYSHR010000742.1:0-364 GCA_964430795.1 uncultured bacterium | reverse complement strand
CCATCCTCTTCTTCGCGAACGGCTTTGGGATACCCCTTTTAGAGAAGTTGGCGGCCTTTGTAATAATTATTAAAAAAGCCAATCGGAGCAAGTCGTCAAATTGATCAGGAATCGACATCTTTAGACCATCTATTGTTTGTCCTTGCAGGGCAATTGCCTTTTTTCTGGTGCCCACCTCAAGAGCCAATAGATTGGCGATGTTCTCAAAATTATTCGAAATTGAAATTTTGTTTCCGGTTTTGCCGTTCTTAATGAAAATATTATAAAGACTATCTTGTTCGGCAATCTTGAATAATCCCATTTTTATAATTTTATAAAGCTCCACGGGTCTCATTGAAAAACCGTCCATTTCGGTCTCTTCATA
>CAYSHR010000741.1:0-1969 GCA_964430795.1 uncultured bacterium | reverse complement strand
GGCTACAAATGCCGTAAGTTCCACATGCTGCGGAGCGCCTCTCTCTTCCCAGAGAACCTTTACATAGACTTCCCGCACATTCTGCCAGAACATGCTTTCCATAACTTCAATTTCCCACGTATAGTCGGGATAAAGGGCAGGGTACCATTCTTCAAAATCGCCGGTTTCAGCCCCAGGGCTTGGAAAGCCCTGCATCTCGTAATTTGTCATAAGACCTCTAGCCAAAGAGGCGGCAACGGACATTTTCCTGGATGAATCGGATAGGTTTATGGTGCTGCCATGAACTTGAAGCAGGATAACCATGGAGGTGGCCAGTATAGCCACAGCCACCATCACCTCAAGGAGGGTAAATCCTGAACTGTTCCAAATGGCATTGGGTCGGCCGGCGCCAAACCCTTTGCTAGTTGCCAACCGGACTTGAGGCCGTTCCAAAAGGAGTCTCCGTATTGTTAAATTCCATAAAATCTATATACCCTTCGAATATCTTTACACCGCCGTTTAGAGGTTTAACGAGCATGGTATATTTGCGGCCATATCTGTCTCCCAGATGAATCACCGCCTTTTCAGCATAGCCTGTTGGATAGAACAAAATGAAGGTTTCTCCATCCTCAACCTTCATCAGGGATCGTGGAGTTACAATGTCCGTAAAGAAAACGCCTCCAGGCAAGATGGCCGGCTCCGCGATATCAGATGGCATCTCTATAAATTGACCGATTTTTGAATCGGGATCGGTGACAAGAACAGAGTAATTGTATGTGCCCTGGCTAAGGTCGAATTTTAGTCTGATGGTTGACTGTTTAATTACCGCTTCATTAAAGCAAAACTTAATTGAGCCGGCTATTTTTCTCATAGCCGACTTGAGCTGAGTTTCAAAAACGCTCTCAAACCTGGGGACGACAATTCCCGCGATAAGAGCAATCAGAAGGGCGACGACCATTATCTCAAGCAGGGTAAACCCCTGGCAATGATCTTTGCTTTTCGGCCTGGCCTCAAAGGTGGAAGACCCTCCTTTTTTATTGTGATAAATGGCCATGGCCAAGCCGTCCTTTCACACGGTGGAGGCGTCATTTTCCTACAATATCGTCGCCTTCGCCGCCCTGATCACGGGCATCGGACCCCATGGACCAGATTCTGAAATCCTGCCCATTGGTCACATAAAGATATTCCTGGCCCCATGGATCAGCGGGAACCATATCAGAGTCGAGATAACCGCCACCGCCGGTGGGATCCATTACCAACATCTGAAGGGCTTGTGGATAGGTTCCGTTTTTGATGTGGAAAAACTTGATGGCGGAAATTATCTGTTGCATCTGTGTAAAAGCGGCCTCTTCCTTGGCCTCCTGGAGGCGGTCAATAATTTTCACCCCTACCAGACCGGCTATAGTGCCGATAATAATAACAACCACCATGATTTCAATCAGGGTAAAGCCCCTGGCATTTGAAAAAAAAGCGGCTTCTTTCTCATTTTTCTTGATGAGGTTTATAGCTTTCATCAAATTTCCTCCACTATTGCTTCTTTTTAGAGCCGTTAAGAGTTCAATCGGTTAAAACCGGTTATAAGCAAAAAAATCCCATTTCATCATTTCAAACCCTTGGTCATATCTACAAGAGGCATCAGGATGGCGATAAGAGCGAATCCGACACCAACAGCCATAACCAGAATCATAACAGGCTCCAGCATGGCGGTAAGGGCGTTCACAGACGCCTCAACTTCGTTTTCATAGGCTATTGAAACCCGTTCAAGCATATCCTCAAGTTCACCGGTCTGCTCTCCCACCTCAACCATGTGGATAACCATGGGGGGGAAAACCTCTGATTTTTCCAAAGGGCGGGAAATTCCCTCGCCTTCCCTTACGTTGTCCCTGGCTTTTTCAATAGCCTCTTTAATAACTTCATTAGCCACTACGTTCTTTACGATCTCCAGAGAGGTGATTATGGGAACGCCGCTGGCCAGCAAAGTGCCGAATGT
>CAYSHR010000740.1:0-1975 GCA_964430795.1 uncultured bacterium | reverse complement strand
AAAGAGAATATCTTTCTCTTTTTGCTTTTTGTTGGAGTCCTGACATATCCCGCGTTAAGAGCATTTTTCGCGATACGCGCCGCCGCTTCTCTCTCTGTCTTGCAATCGGTGAGGAATTTCTTATACGATTTACCAAGACTTTCCATTGATTTTTTTTCTATGGATGTAAGAACATCGTAGACATGCCGCCCTTCATTGATCAGTTTTTTTTCCAATTCCTTAATTTTGTCCAGCTTCTTTTTCGGCATACTCTCTGCTCCTAAACATAAAAAATTGTTCAGCTTAAATTCATAATCGCTCTTGCAATAAGTCCTTTTTGTATCTCAGTTGTTCCCGCGCCTATGGTGGCGAGTTTTGAATCGCGGTAAAATCGTTCGATCATATATTCCCGCATAAAACCATATCCGCCAAAAACCTGCACGCATTCCCTGGATGCTTCCACAAGTTTTTCGCTTAAATATTCTTTGGCAATAGCGGCCTCAAGCAAGCACTCCCTGTCATTATCAAGCATCCAGGCTATTCTTCTGACCAGTTGCCTGCTGACTTCGCACCATATTCTGACATTGGCGATTTTCTCTTTAATAGCTCCAAAATCGGCGATGGGTTTGCCAAACTGTTCTCTTTCAAGGGCATACTTTGTCATCTTCTCAAGCATGTATTCCATGCCGCCAACACCCTGGGCGATAAGGACCCCTCTTTCCCAACCTAAAATTAGCTTTCCAACCTCGGTAAAACCACCGCCCTCTTTTCCCAGGAGATTCTCTTTGGGAACCCTACAATTATCAAAAAAGAGCTCGGAGGTGACGCTTGTTCTCATGCCCATCTTGTCAAGTTCTTTGCCTGCTGAAAATCCGGGAAAGTCCTTCTCCACGATAAACGCCGATATTCCAAATTGCTTCAAACTCTTGTCAGTGACAGCCAATACCACAAACACCGAACCAATAGGCCCGTTTGTTATAAACATTTTCGAACCATTAAGGATGTAGTGGTTCCCATCTTTTTGGGCTGTGGTTTTCATGGCCGCGGCATCAGAACCCGACCCCGCCTCTGTAAGAGCGAATCCGCCTATGGTTTTTCCCGAACAGATCCCAGGAAGATATCTCTTTTTCTGCTCTTTGGTTCCGAGTTTTAATATGGGTATTCCACAAAGGATGGTATTGGCGCCCCAGGCCATGCTTGTTCCACTACTAAGGCCGCCCTGGGCGCAGGCTTCTTTGGCAATGGAAGTTGTAACCGCGTCGGCGCCCCCGCCACCATATTTTTCAGGAAATGGTAGACCCAGAAGCCCGAAGCCGGCCATCTTTCGCCATAATTCCTCATGCCATTTCTGATTATGGTCGTACTTATAATATTCTTCGTAGGGAAGGTCCAGCTCATTTCGGGCGAATTTTAACACCTGGTCAAAAAAAATCTTCTGCTCTTCGTTAAGGGAAAAATCCATAAAGCCCTCTGTTTCACCTGCTTATTGATTATTCTGATTTTGTAGCAGAATTATAAAATGTCAAGAAAAACCGCCGTAATCCTTCAGTTAAAGGGGATCTTTTTTGGAAAAGCAGGGGTATTTGCTTGTTACGACTCTCCGGATTTTATATGAGATCGGGGTACACGATCCCCATTTTCCTGATATCATTGACAAGGCCGGCCATTGTTTAGAAATGGGGTCATGTCCCCCGATCTCAACCTTGCCACCCCTGTGAGTGAACTGTTACATTTTTTTTAAACCTATTATTTGATGAACACAATTAATAATCCTTATGGTAAGTTCAATTTATTAAATAATGAATTGTTTTTACCGGTGAGAATAAATGGCCAAAGGAACCAATGCAAAAAAGAAACACCTGATCCTTATGATTTTGCTCCTACTGCTTGGGATTATATTCCTTGTATCCTTTGGAGAGCCCTATTATACCAACTGGCGGGAAAAACAGGTTCTAACCAAAACTTCGGCATTGATACGAGCTTTGGTAAAAGGGCC
>CAYSHR010000739.1:0-1990 GCA_964430795.1 uncultured bacterium | reverse complement strand
CTTTGGGTACATGGCCGGCGAAGGCAGGAAGAACAGGCGTCATGCCAATTGAATGCTCTCGCTCCAGAATTTTTTTCTGAAGTTCATACTGATGATCAATGAAATCCTGCGGAAGTGGACCCAAAAAACTTTCGAGCAGTCCCATGCGATGGAAAGGTAGGTGTGCGGGCCCAGTGAAATAGGTTCTTATCTGGTCTTCGGTCATTCCATATTCTTTCCACACTTCCATCCAAATGGCTTCCTGGCCTGTAATAGCCAGCGGCATATTGATGCCGTTTAAAGCCATCCAATCGATGAACCTTTCCCAGTCATCCCATTGCCACCAAAGTGTTGTGTAGCTGAAAGTACAATAGTTGAGAAAAAAACGCTTCTCAAATCTACACTCTTGTGTGATGGTTGTGTCAACCATCGGCAGTATGTCCGGAGCAATCACCGGGTCATCTTTGTACCAGGAAACACGGGTATTGCAGTATTTATTAAGGTACAAGTTGAAACCCTTTGCAAAGGCTTGGTCATTTGTTCCTTTTATAATGATTTTCCCATCTTTACTACTCAGCTCGAATGATTCATTTCCGTCATGCTGTTTCAAATCTTCAATAATAAATTGAGATGATTTTCCCGGTAGAATTCTCTCGATTAGTTGGTAAATATTCTTATGTTTTACATTATCTGGACTACAGCTGTTTAATCCGATTAACACAAATAAACCTGATACAATCAATAAATTCTTCACGGCATTCATTATTTCTCTCCTTTAGAATATTTATTTAAATCTCCCATAAGCCAGTCACAGGCATTCGTCCACAATTTAGAGTAGTCCTCCCAAAAAACGAAATTACAGCCCCAATGTGGAGCGGGATCGGAAGTATAGGCTAGTACGCGACCATTACCGAATTGGCCGACACAAATAGCCGGGTCATCTTCATCTGCCCATTTGGCAATTACCGAGCATCCTTTACGCGGCTTCACCCTGTTAAAACCTAAGATCGGGGTCATGTCATTCAGATCGATCCCCTTTAGAAGAGGATGGTCAGCAACAGTTGCTTCCGCTATAAAACCCTCAGTACTCTCCCGTAAGTCCTCCACTTCCAAACATTCGCAGGGCAATATCTCTCTTAATTGAGTGCGACCCCAGCCGCCCTTGCCCATCTCGCCGTTGAAGCTCAGCCATCCACCAAGAAACATTATGTGCATACCGTTCTTCACGGCATCTACCGTTAGACGCACCCGGTCGGGGAAGGTCAGAACCTTGGTCCCAAAAATGTGGCGATTAAAGAACTGGGGATTAAGCTGGAAGTTCTTCGCCTCGACGTCTGAGAAAATGATGATATCATAGTCTTCCAAAACCTTCTCATATTCTCCGGGCTGCATGTTGTAAAAATCCCAAGTGGGGACACTGACAATCTCATGCCGTCCGCTGCTCTCCACCGCCTTAACAAGCCATTTGCCGTAGTTAATAAAGTCAAGCCCTTTAGGAGCGTGATTAAAGGGGGTTTCGGCATAGACTGGACCCAATTGAACAGCCCAATCGCCGATGTAAAATACTTTTGCCATAACTCGATTCTTAACAAAGATTAGTTTTATAATAATATTAGCTTATGTTGCTACACTGACTCTTTGACATTAATAGTTTACTTTTTAAATTTTGAGTTAGTTATTATCTAAAATTTTTGCCAACTTACGCCTTCAAAAAGATATTTCTTTGGCCTAAGTGCTTTGTAATAATTTCTTAATAGTTGAAGAATATTTTCAGATAATAAAGATACTCTATCTTTTTTCCCTTTCGCTCCAATAATATTTATAACCATCCTTTCTGAGTCAATATCAGAAATTTTCAAATCAATTAATTCACTTCGTCTTAATCCCGCCGAATATATCAACATTAAGATACACTGATGTTTTATATTGCTGCATGAATTCAATATTTTCTTTACTTCATTTTTGCTTAACACTTTTGGTAGTTTATATTCTTTATTGGGACGATGAAGCT
>CAYSHR010000738.1:0-1992 GCA_964430795.1 uncultured bacterium | reverse complement strand
TTTAGCCAATGTATGGGTGAGGACTTTTTTTATTATTTCATTTTCCGCCGGTTTTATAATCAAGGGTATTTCGGCAACGCTGCCAGCGGCAAAGAGGGCTGATTTTACCACTTTATCTTCCAATTCCAGGCAGCCGGCCAGGGAAGCTTTTGAGATTGTCTGAGCTTTGCGAAGGCCGAGTTTATAAAACTTCGAAAATGAATAATTAGCTGGAAAAGGAATGGAGACTGACTTGATCAATTCCTCTTTTTTAAGATCAACCTCTCTGTATTTTATAAAAAACCTCTTAAGGGGAACCGTTCTTTCTCCATTGATACCTACGATGTTCACTTTGGCGCCGTAAATCATTAAGGCCGGGACAAGGTCGGCTGCCGGGCTGGCGTTGGCGATATTTCCTCCTATGGTTCCCATGTTCCGAACCGCCGGCGCACCTATGGATGACGCCGCCACGAATAGAGCGGGAAAAAGTCGGCGGATATCTGAAAACTCCAAAATTTCCGTATGGCTTGTCATGGCGCCGATCTCAAGAACTGCTGATTCTTTCGAGATAAAAGAGAGCTCTTTTACATTCTCCAGAAGAATCACCTGAGCCGGTTTGTCGCCCGGAGATTTCCACTGGGCAAGCAGGTCCGTTCCGCCGGCCAGCAATACGGACGTGGGTCGCGTGACTTTTGCTTTTACCAAATCCGGTAAAGTATGGGGAATGGTGATTTCCATATTTTTAATCTCTTCCTTTACCAGTATCAACGCAATTTCTTACAGCTTCGATTATCATTTCATACCCGGTGCACCGGCAGAGATTGCCAGCCAGTTCTTTTTTTATCTGCTCCTGGTTGGGAGAAGCATTGGCGCAAAGCAGAGCGTATGACGCCATAAGCATTCCAGGTGTGCAGTATCCACATTGAACCGCGTGAAGTGAACAGAAAGACTCCTGAAGCTTCCTGCCCAATTCCAAATCGCCAAGACCTTCCACAGTGAGAATATTCGCCTTATTCGGTACCGATGCGGCGAGTTTAAGGCAAGCCAATATCAGCTTTTCATCAATCAAAACACTGCAAGCCCCGCATTCTCCTTCACCGCATCCTTCTTTGGCGCCTGTTAAATCCAGAATAACCCGCAAAACATCGAGGAGGTTGCCACCTTCGTCAAAAACCGCGGTCACAGGTTTATTGTTAACAATCCAGTTACGCTCGATCATCCGGCGCCTCCGGTTTTTAATGATTCGAACAGCTTTTCGGGAGTAATGGGCAGGGAATTGATATTTACGCCCAGTGCCTGTTTAACCGCGTTACACAATGCGGCGGCTACAGCATTCATGGGCAGTTCCCCAACTCCTTTCGCGCCACCTGGCCCACGAGAATAGGGCATCTCGATAATCCGAGTTTTTACTTTTGGCAGGGGCTGGAAGGTTGGAATGTTATAAGTTTGAAACCTGTTCTGCAGAAAACGCCCGTCATTAATATTCATATTTTCAAGCAGACCGTAACCAAGAGCTTGCAGAGAGCCCCCTTCCAGTTGTCCGCGAACAGACGCCGGATTGATGGCTTTCCCGATCTCATAAACCAGCCGGAGTTTCTCAGGTGTAATCTCGAAAGTACCCACATCCACTGCAATCTCGATTCCAACCGCGCCCCAGGAATAAACCGGGTATCCAATGCCATGGAAAGTTTTCTCGTCCCATATCTGATTGTCAGGAAAATCGTATGCCCTCTCGATCCGAAGATTTCCGTTTTTTGTCGCTATGGCGGCAGCGTCATTCCATTGGATGACTTTACCTGAAGCAAGATGGAATCCTTTTCCTTCTCGCCCGGCGCCCGGACCAATGGCTTTCTCCATGGCTTTTATCAGGTCTTTTGAACAATGTTCCAATATTCGCCCTACAATCATAGTGGACCGTGACGCCACTGTGGGACCGGAATTGGGCACTCGTGAGGTATCGGGCAACAGGCACTGAATCGAGCTTGTGGGTATTGAGAGAGCCTCGGAAACGAT
>CAYSHR010000737.1:0-2000 GCA_964430795.1 uncultured bacterium | reverse complement strand
GATGTAAACAATTCGCCCTTGCCATGCAGGCATCATCTGCCAAACTCGGCCTACTATTCCTTTATCAGCCAGTTCAAAAATTTCACACCCATAATCACAAGTCGAGGATGTCCCTTCAGATGCATTTTTTGTGAGCAGGGCGGCCTTAAATTCAGACCCCGTTTGCCTGAGAACGTAGCGGATGAGATCGAGGAATGTTACCAGGTTTATAAGGTAAGGGAGCTTGATTTCTTTGACAGCTCTTTCACGGTTCAAAAAGGGCGGGTTATAAATATCTGCGAAGAGTTGATTAAAAGGCGCCTACCCGGTCTGTTTTGGGCCATCAGGAGCCGTGTGGACCTGGTTGACCAGGACATGCTTGTGGCTCTAAAAGCCGCGGGATGCAAACGGATATATTATGGTATAGAATCGGGAGACCCAAATATATTGAAAACCCTTCGCAAACAGGTTGATATTGAGCGCATAAAGGATGTTATCCATAAAACAAACAAGGTCGGGATAGATACCTTTGGGTATTTTATGGTTGGGTCGCCTGGGGAAACAGAGGACACCATTGAGCAGTCGGTAAAATTCGCTATCGATCTTAAACTTGATTACGCTCAATTCTCAAAGGTGACTCCCATGCCCGCCACTGAACTTTATTCCATGCTCAAAAAAGAGAAGGGCAGGGATTTCTGGCAAGAATATATTCTGGACCAGTCCAAGGATATTTACCTTCCCAGACCGGGCACAGATTTGACAGAGGATGAAATTCAGGCATTTACCAGAAAGGCATATGTAAGGTTCTATTTCAGATTCAGGTACATAATGAAAGCTCTTTGGCGACTAAAAACATATTCGGAACTTAAAAGATCCGTTTATACCGCCTGGTCCATGTTCTGGGAAAGAAACAAGGTTTTTGAAAGAAGCTGGACAAAGAAAATTCAGTATTGACAGGGCTTTTGTTATTGGGGTAACGGCTCATGCTTATTATGAGCCTCGAAGAGAAAATCAAAAAGTATCCGCCCTCTATTTGAGTTGTCAACAATGATTATTTTCGCCTCTTTTCCTTTATAAGATGAGATATCCCACTTTATCCAATTCAGTAGACTGGTATTTTTTCCGGTGGCCCGGTAGATCTCCTTATTCTCAATTAACAAGGCCGCGTATATTTTCTCCCTGCTTTTTTCGCCGGCGATTTTAAATCCAATGACATCCCCGGTCACAATAAATCGAGTAAGGTTGATTTTCAGGTTTTTTTTCTTCCTGTTTTTCACAGGGGTGGCAAAGCAACAGGCGCCCTGATGCCCTTCAATATAAAAATCTTCATCAAGAGATGGCGATACCCGATATTGATCCGGCTTTCCGTTCTTTGTATTCTCATTTTCAAAATCGACAGTCCATATAAACCGGCTGTAGTATTTTTTTCTTCTGACTTTATCGTTATTTATGGAAAAATAGAAATGCTCGTAAGTTTCAAGTAGACGCGCGGCTTTTAGAGGAGGCAGAAGGTAAAAGAGTTCCAGCTTTTTATCAAGGTATTTGGGAAATCTGACAAATTTTATTTTCGGGCTGACCTTTCTTATATTGTTCATCAACTTGTTTTCATATCTATAAATTTTCCATGCCCTGGTTTTTAGTTTGCCAAGGCGGAGCTTTTGGTATTTCTCGGTTTTTCCCCTTGCTCTTAAAAACCTCACATTTCTTGAATCGAGATAAGTTCTATTCGCGAATTTTTCATGCCCGGGGCGGGACCTTTTTTTTACGTCCATTTTTGCCACGAATGAATCTGTAAGACCTCGCCTGTCAATTAATGGCAGTTTGGAATAGTACCCGATGATTCCAATGCCATTGGTGGCAATAACCGGACTGAGCCCTTTATCAACAAGCTTTTCTTTCAAAAAAGAGGGGGCGCTAAGGCGATTGGAGTTTTTATTACCTGGAGCGATTTGCAAAGGTGAAAGATTTTTTACCCAATAAAAGGAGCTCTCGTCAGCGATTCTAAAGAGGCTTGTTCCCTG
>CAYSHR010000736.1:0-2000 GCA_964430795.1 uncultured bacterium | reverse complement strand
TATAGCGGTTTGGTCGCAGGGACAGATCCGGTTGCCGTGGAAACGGTCTGTTTGAGAATCTTAACCGAAAAAAGGAAAGCCATAAGAGGTGAACCGTGGCCACTGTCTCCACCGGCTATCTGTGTTGAGACCGCTGATAAAGTCTACGGGTTGGGAACGAGCAAGATGGAAGAGATAAAAATTGAACATTACGGATGGGAACAAGATTTATTGTTATAGGCTAACGGTGATTTGCGCTCAAGAAAATAGGTTGACTTCAGTCCTGCACTTGTCTATTCGCACAGATATCGTTTGTCTTTTCTCTTGTCTCAAATTTGGCATTATCGTCTGGCACCACCCCTATGGACTTTTATTGAAATGAACAATTTCAGATGAGAAAGTCTCTAATATTCCTTTTTCTGATTCTGTGGTTTCCTTCTGTCAATACAGTCTTTGCTGAAGCTGCTTTGAAAAAGGCGTCGTTAATTCCTCAATGGGTCCCGCAGGCCTCGTTTGCCGGTTACATTGTTGCGCTGGAAAAAGGCTTCTATCTCGAAGCCGGTATCGATCTGAGCTTGCACGAGGGCGGCCCTGGTAAATCATCATTTGCGCAAGTTAGTGCCGGAAAAGCCACTTTCGGTAGTGGCTGGCTTGCGTATGCGATCGCACAAAGGGTCTCGGGACTGAGGGTGGTTAACCTGGCGCAGATAATTCAGCAATCCGCTTTGATGTTGGTTGCCAGAAAAAGTAGCGGTATCAAAAGACCTGAAGACTTCAATGACAAGACCGTAGGGCTCTGGGAGGGCCAGTGGCGCGTCCAGCCCAGGATTTTTTTTCACAATTTCGGCATCAAAGTAAAAATTGTTCCCGCCTATACCTCGATGAACCTATTCCTCAAAGGCGGCGTGGATGCTATTACGGCCATGTGGTACAATGAGTACCACAAAATACTTAATAGTGGTTTGAACCCTGACGAATTGGGCCTTTTCTTTTTCAGTGATTTCGGGCTCAACATGCCGGAAGACGGGCTGTACTGCCTTGAAGAGACATTCAAGGCTGATCCTCAGTTGTGCACCCGATTCGTCCAGGCCTCCTTAAAGGGATGGCTTTACGCTTTTAACCACGAGGATGAAACCGTGGAACTAGTTATGAAACATGCAGATGCTGCACATACAGGTACTAACAGGGCGCATCAGAGATGGATGCTGACCCACATGAAAGATTTGATCATGCCGGGGGGGGATAAAAAACGCTTAGGTAAGCTCAGACCAGAGGATTATACCCATGCCGGACGATTACTGAAGGAATCCGGAATGATCGATCGCCTGCCTCGGTTCGATGATTTTTATGTAGGCTCACAATGAGGTTAAGGTTTTCGAGTAGCATCACATTCAAGATGACGCTCCTGGTGTTGGGTGGCTCCTCTCTCATTTTCACTCTCGTCCTGGGTTACAGCTACTATTATTCCCGGAAGATTATCCTTGACGAGGCCGAAATGATGGCCAGGAATATTGCGCTTTCCGTGGCGAACAAGATAGAACAGGAATTCCGGGCTGTGACAATGGTCCCACGGCATTTGGCCTCTTTTCTGAAAACCAATGATTACAACAGGACGACCCTCCGTCGGATTATTCGAGAGATGGTGGCGGACAATCGGGAAGTATTCGGATTGGCCGTGGGCTTTGAATCCAACGCCTTCGAAGAGGGAGTGCAATCCTACTCGCCCTACTATTACAGGACGAGAAATGCTCTCAAATACCTGCAATTAGGATCGGCTTCTTACAACTACTCTCAAAGAGATTGGTACCACATTCCCAAGGTGCTGGAGGAACCTGTCTGGATTGAACCTTACTTCGATAGAGGGGGAGGTGGTATAATAATGACCACCTATTCATTTCCTCTCCTGGAGCGGGCGAAAGACGGTGCCGCCACCAAGGTAAAAGCAATAGTGAGCGCGGATATTTCGCTGGAATGGCTTACATGGCTGGTGACGTCCATGAAACTGGGCCGAACGGGCTACG
>CAYSHR010000735.1:0-2005 GCA_964430795.1 uncultured bacterium | reverse complement strand
GGAGGTGGCATTGGATCCTCAGCTTACATCAATCATAATAGATCGGCGAAATGAACTGGTTGATGCCTGGTCGGATCTGGTTGAAAAGGAAGTTGAGCAATCGGGACTTTCTTCAGAAGCAGGGCATCAGGGCTGGATGTCCAGCTTTATCAGTTTGTTTATAAGGCGCCTTGAAAACCCTGATGAGGGAAATATTCTTCCCTTTATTCGATCCCTGGTTCAGAGGGGTTACCTCTCCAGGTATAAAGCGGGGGCCATCGTTCACATATTTCACCTTCTCTATAGAGCCCTTTCCACGGTTTTGGCAAAAGGGTCATCCATTCCTTTGCCCTTGGATGAAATTGTAAACGCCATGAATCCCATTATTGTCGCGGCAAGCAATTTTTATGATGAGCGTCTGGGCGCCTCAGATGAGAGGTTTGAAGCCCTTTTAGATAACGCGGACCTGTTGATTCTCAACATTGACATATCCGGTAAGATTAAAAAAGTAAACCTGAGGGGCGCGAAAATCCTTGGGGCTTCTCAGGAAGAGCTCATGGGTAAGGCTCTTTCCCATATTGTTTATCATGAAGATCTTGAAATAATAACCCGGGCTTTTGGCCATGTCCTTACCGGCAACCCTCAAATATTCGCCATACGAACCAAACTACCCCATGGCGCCATCGGCAATCTTGACATGACTCTGACCCCTGTAATTGAAGGAGGAAGAATTATAAACATCAGAGCCATCGCCAGAAATGTTACTGAAAAAATGGATTTACAACAAAAACTTTTTGAGTCAGAGCAGAAATATAGAAGCCTTATTGAAAAAGCGGGAGACGCGATTATTCTTCTGGCAATTGAGGATGGAACTATACTTGAGGCAAATTCACAGGCTAGAAAAATGAGTGGTCTGTCAATTGAGGAAATCCGGGATTTTTCCATTGTAGAGCTTTTTGATAAGAAGGACGAGAAACATGTAATCAGTTTTCTTCAGGAAACAATAACCACCAAGTCTTCCGTTTCACAACAGATAACCCTTCTTTGCGCTTTAGGACCTGACGTCAACGTTGTTCTAAGCGGCGCCGTAATCCAATTCGTGGGTAACAAAGTTATTCAGATATTCGCCAAGGATACAGGTCAGCAGCTTCGAGTTGAAAGAAAACACTATGAATTGAAAAAGCGCCTTGATAACTCCAATAAAGAGATAGCCGGACTCAAAGAACGAGAATCTTTTCTTGAAAGGCCGTCAAGGGCTTGGGGTTTGCTTCTTGGCCTGTTTGAAAGGCTTGACCAGGATTATCAGAGTTCTCTAAGATCAAAAGAAGATAGGGTTTCAAAAGAGATTCGCTTGATTTTCAGAAGGTCCGCCGAAATCCTTCGCCCAATGAGTTCGGGCAATAATCCCATCTTGATTCATGTTGGACGGCTATTGGAAAGATACCTGGATATTTTCAAGAGAATTTACAAGGATCGTATCACTTTTGAATTTCACTCTATTTCCGCGGCCATGGTTATGGCGGCGCCGGAGGATTTTGAAACAACCTTGGTTTCTCTTATAAACCAGGCGATACAGGTATCACTAAATAGCGAAAAAGCCTTTGTGAAAATATCCGTTAAAAACCTTGAGCGCATGATTTTGGTTGAAGTGACCGATAGCGGAAAGATATTAAACAAGGACCAATGGAAAAAACTATTCTCGAATGAGGTTAAAATACCAAAAAGAGACGCCAACGTTCTTCTGAGTGCTCGAAAATTTCTTGAACGTTTTGGTGGCGGTCTTCTGGTTCAAAGCGATCCGGACAAGGGAAATATAATCACCATCTATCTGCCTTCCGAAGAGGAAATGAGAGAAAAGGAATCAACCGATTATCAGCTTGTTATCCTGGATGAACCCTTCGCCGGCCTCGACCCGGTTAACACCGAGTTATTGAAAGGGATGTTCGCTGACCTGAGGAATCAGGGTAAAGCCGTAATCCTGAGCACACACCAGATGAATCAGGTAGAGGAACTCTGCGACCGGATA
>CAYSHR010000734.1:0-2006 GCA_964430795.1 uncultured bacterium | reverse complement strand
GAGCAATAAAATTCTTTTTATATTTTCTCTTTTTCTTCTTCTTCCCTCAATGATTTTAGCAGACCCAGTTGATTTTGTAATGGTCGTCAACCTTGACTCGAATCAGGTAATATCAGTAAAGGGCGATCCGGCGATCCTGAATCTTGAAATGAATATGGGCTCCCTGATAAAACCTTTTATCGCCCTTGCCGCCAACAGACCGGAGTTTTTAATAAATCAGAGAGTGCTTTGCCCCAGATCATCTATTGAAATTGATATAGGGGAAAGATGTTGGCTTGCCAAAGGGCATGGCAATGTTGGAATAAAAGAGGGAATTGCCTATTCCTGCAATGTATACTTTAGACACCTTGTGAGAAATGTGCCTAAAAGAGCTATTTTTGATGTTCTTTTAAAATATGATCTTATCGCCAAAAACAAGGAGAAGGAGTTTGAGTCATTTAACGAGGAGGAGATTATCGGAGGCTCGAACAAGATAAAAATACGACCTGGAAAAATCTTTGGCGCCTTTAATGCAGCTTTTAATAACGGTGTTTTTGGCATGTATAAATTTAAAAACGGCAAGGTTGATTTTGTGGCCGGCTCAAAGGTATCTCCTTTAGAAAACGCCGGTATTATTTTGGAAGGAATGAGAATGGCGGCAACAGAAGGGACTTTTTCAAAAGCCGCGGCGCCTTATCCCCAAATGAGAATAATCGGCAAAACCGGTACAGTGAAAACAGAAGTAAAGCCAACAAGATTGAGAGGTTTTTTTATTGGATTGGTTCCAGAATCAAAGCCCGCTCTTGGGGTGTTGGCCATTTCAGATAGAGGCTCAGGAGGGGAATTCGCGGCGCCCGGGGGGATTCAGGCTCTTCTTGAAGCCTTTTTGAATAGAAGAATCAACAGATAGACGCTCCCTGAAAGTAAAATGATTACCGCTCCTGAAGGAAGGTCCGGCTGATAACTAATAGCCAGGCCTGATGATGTGAAAGCGGCGCTTAAAATTATAGCTAGAACCATCATCCGCCAAAGAGAACGGGAGAATATTCCCGCTATGGCAACCGGTATGGTTAAAAGGGCGATAACCATGATAATTCCAACCACTGTTACAAGAAGTACAACCGTAAGCGCGGTGATTATCAGAAGGAGGAAATAGTATCTCTCGACCTTCAACCCCCTAATCGCGGCAAACTCTCTGTCAAAGCTTATTGCGGCCAGATGATTGTAAAAGAGAAATCCCGTAAGGATAATAACGGCGTCTAATATCCCTATTAACCATAAATCATATGAAGAGACCATCAGGATATTTCCAAAAAGATAGCTCATCAAATCCTGATCATATCCGGGAGTCTTGTAGATAAAAAGGATGCCCATGGCCATTCCAATTGCCCATATAGCGCCGATAATTGTGTCTTCCCTCTCTTTGGCGTACATGGAAACCATGCCGATAATAATCGCGGAAACCAGACCGGCGAAGACCGCGCCATGGAGGGGGTGGATAAACTTGATCTGGTAAACTTTATGAAGATAGTTCGCTATTCCCATGCCGCCTAAAACGGAATGGGCTATGCCCGCCGCTAAATAGGAAATTCTGTTTGTTACGATGTATGTTCCAACTATTCCGCAAGCAATACTGGCCAAAAAGCCTGCCAGAAGGGCGTATTGAAGAAATGAGTATTGGAAAAGGTCACTCAGGAATTCGATGGTGTTTCCCTTCCTGTTTTGCATTGCTGGTTATGGAGAATAATCCGTGCCTGTTCTCCAATAAGTTCATTAGTCAATTCATCAGGAATCGCTCCTGTTGGGTGTATGGCTACTTTTTTGTTTACGCAGATAACGGACTTTACAAAGGAAGAGACAAAATTCGGATTATGGGAAACAATAATAATAGTAACCTCCGAGTTAAGTTCATTCAAAAGTTCAAAGAACTCGAACTCACTTTCGGTATCCAGGTTGGCGGTAGGTTCATCCAAAAGAAGGAGTTTTGGTTTGCCGGCCATGGCCCTGGCGATTAGCACACGCTGTTT
>CAYSHR010000733.1:0-2008 GCA_964430795.1 uncultured bacterium | reverse complement strand
AACTAATTCTTGGATCTCATCACGGGACAGTTCTCTGGGGGCTTCGCCATTCGGTGACCATGGCAAAGGGGAGGGGGCCACGGGTGGAGGAGCGTCCTCGCTAAGGATCAGATTCCCCTGCCTGCCCAGGTGGTTTATCTGAATACCGGCCAAGGCGCCATTCAAGTGTATCGTTTCGACCAGTTCTGCTAATCGCGGAATGAACCTGTCATCATAGAGAGTCAAGCTCCTGTCATCGGTCGTTTCATATACCATAACAGGCTCAACCATAATTAGTGCCGCGCCGCTTCTGGCGCGGAGTCCGAAGAAGTCCTTGTACCTTTCATTACTCATACCGTCGGTGGAAAAATTTACTTGCAAAGGGGTCATTACTATCCTGTTTTTTAGCTCCATTCCCCTGATTTTTATCGGTGTAAATAGTTTTTTGAAGGCTTTTTCACGCATTTCTTATTACTCCTTTACTGTTCGACCCGATCGAAATCCGGAAGAGTCTCACCAACCACTGAAGTATGGTTATCCTTTTCCTATGGATAAAAGCAACCGATATTTAGTTCCCATCCAGCTGCTGGAGCGGGATTGGCTTCGCCCCGTTCCGGGGCCCAGGCTCACACCTTGGGGAGCGCCGATTTTGCCAAAACTACCGCGGTAGCGGACTATCTCGCCCGTGGGCGGGACGTACCGACTGCCTTGTATCTTCGGCAAACTCGGCGCTTTCAAAATCCAGGTGGTAATCGTTCACGACAGGATGAGTGAATGCCGTATGGTAAAGTGTATTTGACATTATGCTCGTTTTACGACAAATTAGTCTTACGGAAATATTGTAGAACATGACAAAGCAGCGGTCCAGATTTGTATTTCTGAAAAAATGTTTCCATTTGTATTTGCTCCCCCCCTTCACGGAAATAGCCACGGTGGCCTGTGATAGCCTGTAATTGATAATTTAAGGGAATGACTTCCGTATTTGATATCTGCCGAGGAAAATAAGATGGAAAAAGAAACGGTAGTATTACCAGAGCGTTGGGGCCTATTTCAGCGTTGGAAAAACACGTTTTATTACTACTTCATTCGGATAACAACATCATTTTTTGCATTCATACCCATGTGCATCACTGTACATGTTGGCCAGTTTTTGGGTCGGGTTGGTTACTACCTGCACCGACGCTATCGCAAGCGCGCCCATAAACACCTCCATGAGGCTTTAGGAACGGAGTATTCTTCGAAAGAAATACGTGCAATTGCAAAAAAAATGTTCAAGCATTTGGGTCGGTCAGCCGGGGAAGATTTGAACGCACAACATATTATAAAGAACCTCTCACGCTATGTTGAATTTGAAGGGGATAGTAAGGAAAAGTACATTTCCGCCATCGAGTCGGGGAAAGGAGTTATCTTCTGCTCCGCCCATATTGGCAGTTGGGAACTTTTTTCAAAAATTTTATCATACATTGCGGGATCCATATGGATTGTAGCCCGGAAGACTTTTGACCCGCGGGTGACTCGTTTTGTTCACCGCGATCGCAGTACTTCAGGGGTGCGGCCTCTCTGGCGAGGTAATCGTCCTTTAATTGAGGCAATTGCCGATGTGCTGCAGCGAGGCGATGTTATGGGATTTATGATCGACCAAGATATTAAAGTGCGGGGCGTCTTTGTTCCGTTTTTTGGAAAACTTGCCCATACACCTTCGTCACCGGCACAATTTGCTCTCGATTTTGATGCTGTAATAGTCCTGGGGATCATGCAACGCAGGGGAAAACGACACTATATTAAGTTCGATACGATTGATATCCCTAGCAATATTCCCAAGGATCAGGCTGTCTATCGTATTACTGCCGACATGACAAATCGCCTTGAAAAGGCCATAAGATCCGTACCGGAACAATGGGTTTGGATGCACCGCCGATGGCGACAGCAGCCCGACCACGAGTAGCCCCATAACAACTTTTCACCAAAAGAGGAATAGTAACAGTTTAGCGCTTTGAAAATAATCCTAGTCAGGCCGTGGGGGTCTCTT
>CAYSHR010000732.1:0-2012 GCA_964430795.1 uncultured bacterium | reverse complement strand
GGATAAATAATAAAGCCTGTTTATCCAACCGATTGAGGCGTCGGAGTGATCGGGAAACATCTCCAGCAATTTAAAAAGCAATTCCCCTTCTTTTGCCCGATGTCCTTTTGTTCTTATGCAAAGGGCGGCTCCCTTGGCTGCTTCTATCTGGTCAGGATGAATTGCCAGCATCCGCTGGTACCGAAACATGGCTCTGTCAATATCGCCTCTATAGAAAATATTTAAGGTTCTTTTGTAAAACTGAGGAAACCGTCCCGGGTCCATGATGTTGTATAATTCGGTAAAATCATTGGCGGAGAGTCTCTTTTCCCAGGAACTTATGGGACTTCTGTTTTTATATATGACAAGATAAACACCATCAAAAGCCATTCGGGATATTTCTTCAAAAAGATGACCATGATTTCTTAAAGCTTCTCTCGTTATTAACTCATGAGTTCTATTCCTCTCTATCTCCTTGCTTATAAAAAGAGCGTCAAAAGACAGACCCTTGCCCCCTTTTCTTTCAACCGCGACCAGGTGCCTTGTCTCAGGCAAACTCGCGGCGACTTTTTCCATGGAGCGATTTAAACCGCGAATCAACGCGAAGTAATTGGATTTTAGGCAGATCATCTTTTCGATATCGGAAAAGCGAAAACTCCGGGAGAAGTCCACAATGCCAATTCCCCCCAATTCATTATCCTTGATTGTGTCATAAATATTGTCCGCGGCGGCCATCTCCTTTTTATATGATCTTTTATCAAGGAAATCCGGGCGGTTTGATGACCCAAGAGAAACAGCCTTAAGATAGGGAGTGACCTGGGGAAACCAGATACCTATGGCTAAAAAGGAATAAACAGCAATAAGCAAAATGGAAATTATTTTCCTGATGGGTTTTTTTACCCTGTCTAAAAGGGCCAGAAGAGAGATAACCAGAAGAATATAGGAGGCCAAAGAGAACCACGGCCATTTGGTGCCCATAAGGGAAAAGAAAATAAGAGCGGTGACACCACCGGAAAAAGGTATCAAAATCCTGCATGACAAATCCTCTTTTTTGATAAAAAACAGACCGAATAAACAGAGAAGAAAAAAGGGGATGGCGGCAAAATCAAAAACCATAACCTTGAAGTAAAACCACCATGGATGATCGGCCTGCTGGGCATATGTACTCATGTCAAAGATCAATTCTCTTGAAATTTTGCCCAGCATGGGTCCATACCAGAGCAATGGAACAAGCAACGCGAAAAGGAAGAAAATCATACTTCTAATTCTCTTTTCGGCTCTTTTATCCTTTCCGAAAAATGACCCGGTCATGGCGATTACAAAAGGCAAGAGGATATGAATCCCAATAACGGCTTTGGACAAGACAGCTATTCCCAAGACGACCCCAAGAGATATTGCCACTGGGGGACTGGATTCATAATGCCTGGAAATCAGGATGCTCATAATAATCATAAGAGCCGCGAGCTGCCCTATTTCTAAAAAATATGAAATAGAGACAAGAATCCATATGGGGTTTGCCTGCAGCAGTAAAACCCCCGCCAATATCAACCTGTTGTCTTTGACAAATTGCTTCATTACCCAGATAAAGAGAATAAGAAACGCCAGAGTAAAACCAAAATTGATCCCATGAAAAGCCCACCTGGTTGGACTGATAATGAAAATCATGGAGGTTATAAGGTAGGTTAAGGGGGGCCAGTGGAACTCGATGGAACGCAAAAAGGGCAAAATCTCGGCAAGATCATTTTGCAACCAGAAAGCAAGTGAGATGGTGTTTTCCATATGAGCCAGGCTGTCATGGCCGAAGGGCGTCTCAAGGCCGGCCAGATGACTCAAAATCATAATCAGGGGAACAATGGGAAGAAGCAAAAACAGATGCCTTATTGAAAGGGGCTCTCTACTGTTTTGCTTCTCTTGTTTTATTTTCTTTTTCATTAGAATCATTATTAACTTTTAAAGCCCCTCTTTTCAATCCGGTTTTGTAATCGTTCAGTTACAAGGGGGCCTTTTGGAAAAGCGGGGACATGTACTTGTTA
>CAYSHR010000731.1:0-2016 GCA_964430795.1 uncultured bacterium | reverse complement strand
GTCGTCATCTTCAGAGTCAACACTGAGGGAGACCCTGAGTTGGGCGCCCGGTCGCAGTTTACTATATATATTAAGGCCGTTATTTTCGGCAAGGTCGGCAACAGGTATATTGTATTTGGCCGCTATGCTCGAGAGGTTATCTCCTCTGGAGACCACATAATAGGTCTCGATTTCATCACCTGCGAGACCTGACGGGCCATTGGACATGATAACCACCGGGCTGCCTGTAATAAATTTTCTTGCCCTTCTTCCTTTCCTGGCCAAATACTTGACATTGTTCGCCGGAGGAAGATTTTCAGGGTTATTCAGCTTTGCCATAACAGACCCGAGAGTGTCCGAGTACATGTGGGCGGCAGCCACAGCCTTTGGAGTGAAAAATCTTACATGCATATGGTTTTTATGCCCTCTGGCGTGTCTTATAATTCCTGTTCTGGTCCCAATGCCTCTGGGATATTGGAAGACTCTGAGAAGATAGTTATCCGAAGCGCCAAGGCTATTCTTTACATAATCATAGAGAGGCTTCTGGAGAGAATAATCAATGAGGATATACTCGATCTGGTTCTCTTCCAACATAGACTCAATAAATGCCCAGGTCTTGGCGGCGTCCATCTTTTCCGGCGTCATCACCTCAAAATGAGCTAACAGCCTGTTATTTTTGGCGAAAAACCCAATGTCAATATCTCTTCCGGACTGGTGAGATCGATGGGGACGCATGGGTCCGCCATTTTTATAAGAGATGTCGCCTGTTACAATCTTGCATGATTTCGGATACTTACCCATGAATGACTTGATTGTGCGAACCAACCCGTCAACCAGTTCATTGGTTCCATATTGCCGGGAGGGACTTCTGGTAATCCAGCCTCTATTCCAGGGAAGGGTTTTTCCGTTTATTAACCGCCCCTTAGAGGCCGAACCAATGGACATGCAGGGGTATTTGGTTAGATCAACATTGGGCAGCCAGGTCTCCCAGGAAACAGCCGCCTTCTCCTTTACCGCCAAAGAGGTTTTTTCATCAGTAGGCAGAGAAGTAGTTGATTTATCAGTGGTATTCGATGGTATTTCCGATGTTGTCGTGGCTTCTTCCTTTGCCTCATCAGCTAAAATCAAGGTAGGAGTAGAGATTAAAATCATGAGAAAAATGGCGACAAAAGCCGAAATATTCAATTTTATCAAACAATTAGAGTTCATTGCTCCATATTCCATTATTGAGTTTTAAGCACACAAATTCATTTTGTTAGAGACAACTTCCATGGCTTTGGTTAAAAACCACCTATACGTTCTTTAAAAGAACTCAATAACGTTATGAAAAAAATACGAAAAAGTCAAGTTTCCCGGAGAGCCGGTGATGTATTAATGATTGTATCAGGCAAAAAAAGAGTATGATCTTGTTGAGGAAATTTCCTTTTGGTTTTTGGGAAGGTCATCTTCTGGTCACACTATTCTCGATCTGAACCGCGGCCTCCACTACCAGGGACCACCAGTCATTTTCTGTTTGATTGAGGGCGCCGACGAATATTATTTCCCTTTGGGGCCAGTAATACATCCAGGAGTTTCCGTAGCCGTCATGGCCCCACAGAAAACCAAGTTCATCAGGAAGGCGCGCCTTGAAAAGCCCCAATCCATACCAGACCCAGTTGGCATCCACAGGCACCCAATCCCGCATCTGGTGGGCTGTTTCAGGATAGGTAAAGATTTCGTCCTTTGCCAGGGCTTTTATAAAAGCCACAAGGTCCCGGGTGCTGCTTACCAGGCCGCCGCCTGCCCAGTCCGCGCTATTGTGAGTCTTGCCATTCATGTCCCAATCCAACTCATATCGGTGTGATTCAACCCCTTCCCATAAAGGCGGCTCCCGATAATTGAGAAATGTGTCCTGTAAGCCGTGGGGCGCGAATATCCGTTCTTTGAGCACTTTATGCAGCGGGTGTCCGGCAAATTTTTCAATGAGCAGTCCCAGCAACACGTAGCCGGTATCACTATAATGGTACACGCTGCCGGGTGTATCAATGGGGTAGAGTT
>CAYSHR010000730.1:0-2022 GCA_964430795.1 uncultured bacterium | reverse complement strand
ATGAAATATGGAAAGAGGAAGACGTGGATGGTCGTCTTATCCGCAATTATCATTATTTTCATTGTTGCCACGGTTTTGAGGGTAAGGGTGTGGGGCGATGACACGAGATTATGGCGAGACGCGGTAATTAAATCCCCTCTTAAAGCACGCCCCTGGAACAATCTGGGCATGAGCTATGTAAAGAAAGGGCGCATATCCCTGGCAAAAGAAACCTTCGAGAAGGCGGTTGCTCTGGATTCGGGCTACAAACAGGCCCTTGGGAACCTGGCGAATTGTTGCGTGCTGCTAAAAGATTGGGAATGCGCGGTTGCTGGATATTCAGAAGCTCTTGATGTCGAATATAATCGGGAAACAGCGATAAATTATTTGAAAATCCTTGTCATCGCCAAAAGACATAAAGAGGTGGCGCCTTATTTGGAGACCCTTTTACCGACTGAGGCCAAAGCTCTAAAAGATATGGGAAAAAAGGACCCTATTCTGAGCTTTCTTTTCGCTGGGGAATAAAATCCAACTATGCCCCTGACCCTCGCCGGAAATTCTCTACCTGGAAGCTTTCATTGCCCGGCAGGCAAGCCGCGTCATTGGTTTCTTTTGCGATGTCAATTCCAATAAATGATTGCGCCTTCATAGTGTTCCTCCTATACTAAAGCTGGGCTTGGTCTCGTCTGAATTCCGACCTCGCGGGATGGAGGCTTACCGGCCCAGGCAACTGTTCGGATTTTTTGGTCGAGGAAGGGGCGGCGTGGATCAGGCTATAGCTTGCCCACGTTTTTACGCTCTGGCATGACGGGCATATAACAAATGTGCCGCCGGGTTATTGGGTCCAGCGGCACGCTGAGAAAAGGTACAGATGAACACAAACCGCCCTACATTCGCGAAAATCGACCTTGACGCATTGGAGCATAATTATATCCAGCTTCGAAAACGTGTAGGGCAGGATGTGGACATAATGGCCGTGGTCAAAGCCGACGCATACGGCCACGGCGCTGTGCCCATCGCTTCGAACCTGGAGAAACTGGGCGCGAACTGGTTCGGAGTGGCCTTTTGCGAAGAGGGCATCCTGCTTAGAGAAGGCGGCATCACAAGCCCCATATTGGTCCTTGGAGGAATCTATTTCGGCGAGGCTGAAAAAGCTCACAAGTATGATCTTACCCCTGTTGTCTTCTCTGTTGACCATGCCCGGGAGCTTTCATCCCAGGCGGTTGATCTTGGTCTCGATTTTACCGTTCACATAAAAGTGGACACGGGCATGTCCCGTATCGGGCTCATGTATGAAGATAACGCCGCGGATAACGTGGAAAAGCTCATCGGTCTGCCAAATATTAATGTCCAGGGTATATTATCCCACTTCGCCACTGTCACCTTTGACCTTGGCAACGGGTACTGGAACCAGATGAGCCGCTTTCACAAGCTCCTGGAAGAATTGGAAAAGCGGGGCATCAATCCGCCCATAAAACACATTGCCAATTCCTCCGGTTGTATGGCTTCTCCACGCCCTGCTTTGAACCTTGTAAGGCCGGGAATAATGCTTTTTGGCGTCTATCCTGACAAAAGTTTCGTCAAGCTCATGGACTTAAAGCCGGTTTTTTCTCTTACCACCGAGATTTTTCACCTGAAAACCGTAAAAACCGGCTCGGCGGTGAGCTACGAAGGCGCCTTTGTTACAAAAAGAGAAACAAAGATCGCCACCCTGCCCATGGGCTATGCCGACGGCCTATCCCGAAGACTCTCAAACGTCGGCTCCGTTCTGGTAAGAGGAAAAAGGGTGCCCATTATCGGCAATGTCTGCATGGATATGTGCATGGTGGACGTTACCGATGTCCAGGGAGTTAAAAAGGGGGATGAGGTCGTCATCATAGGGAAGCAGGGCAGCGGTGAAATTACAGCGGGCGAAGTGGCCGACCTGTGCGGCGCCATTCCATACGAGATTTTCTGCAACATCAACCATCGAGTAAGCAGGATTTACCTGAAAAAGAATAAGGTTTTTTCCAAGGGGACTCCTTAAAATTCGACCTGAATAAG
>CAYSHR010000729.1:0-2025 GCA_964430795.1 uncultured bacterium | reverse complement strand
GAACCAGGCTTGTCTTGGCTTTCAAAAGCTTTGATCATAATTTGATGTCCAAAAGCTTGCAGCGTTCCACATAATATTGAGTTGAGCTGTAGCAATGTCAGCACAAAACGAAGGAGATACCAATGACATCTGACAGAAAACAAACTTTGAACAACGATTTCAATTGGGATAAGGTTGGGTGGGTTCTTGTCATATTGAATTTGCTCGCCGCCGTTAATTCTACTCTGTATTTCACCACCGAACTCAAGGCAGGACTTGATGGATGGCTGGCGATGAACTCATGCGCACCGAGTATATTCATATTTGCCCTCGGTTATATCATCAGGAACCGGACCGTGATGGCCGTCGGATCAGGGCTAATGTTTCGTTTCGGAACTGTTGCCCTCTTCCTCTTTAGCTGGGAGGGAATGAACATCATTCCTCAAATTAGCCACATTTTCATGACGTTTGCCGGCATCTATTTTATTGTGAGGATGGTTAAGTCCCGTGGATGGAACGAAATCATTGTTTGCGTTTTTGTTGCAGTAATTATGATCTATGCGGAATGGCAGATGAGATGGCTTGGAGACCATCCCAAAATCTTTGAAGCCCTTTTCAGGGGAGATCTGAATCCGGAGCTATTTAAGTGATTTTTTTGCTGATCTCTGGCCTCTGATCCCTGGTAACTGGTAATAAACGACACATTATAACCACGAAAGGAGCATAAATGTCTGATCTTGTCAAAATAACAATTGAAAATGGAGTGGCTGACGTAAGGCTCAACAGGCCCGATAAATACAATTCACTCAACCCGGAGATGTTCGAAGCTGTCGTAGCAGCCGGCGAATCCTTAGCAAACAATCGATCTGTACGCGCAGTAGTGCTCTCGGGAGAGGGCAAGGGTTTCTGCGCCGGCTTGGATTTCGAGACTTTCACAAATGTTGAGTCAGGCGGCAACAGTGTGCTTGCGGAAAAAACAGATGGGAGTTATCCAAATCCTTTTCAAAATGCCGCATATATCTGGAAGACATTGCGTGTCCCCGTAATCGCGGCCATACACGGAAGCTCCTTTGGAGGAGGACTTCAGATTGCGCTCGGTGCCGACATTCGTCTGGCCAGACCTGACGCGCGTCTCTCTGTAATGGAAGTTAAGTGGGGGCTGGTACCGGATATGGCCGCATCACAAACTCTACGGGACTTGGTCAGTATTGATGTGGCAAAGGAGTTGATCCTGACCGGCAGGATTGTGGGCGCAGAAGAAGCTCAACAGCTTGGTCTGGTTACACGCGTATGTGATGACCCACTGGCAGAGGCACTCAAAATGGCCAGCGAGATTGCTCAAAAATCACCAGATTCGATAATCGCAGGCAAACGTTTGCTTGAGACAGCCTGGCACGGTAGTCTTGAAGAGGGTTTAAAACTTGAGGAAGAGCTTCAGAAATCGCTGCTCGGCTCCCCGAATCAGGTTGAAGCAATGAAGGCCAATTTCGAGAAACGCGCGCCTAAATTTCAGGATCCTGAGTAATGACTGGAAATAGAGGCGCAGGGGACTGACTGATCCCCCTCCGGGCCCTAGGCTGACCCCTGATATTATGTTTTATCGTAATGACTGAACTGCATGGTGAAAGTGGCCCGGCCTTGGGTCACGGACCTGAGAGAGGTGGAATACCCGAACATCTTTGAAAGAGGGACGCTGGCTGTAAGGACTTGAACCGGTCCTTTGCTGGCAATCTGATCGATTTTCCCCTGCCTTGTATTTAAATCGTTTATGACTTCGCCCGTAAATTCTTCCGGGACCAAGACTTCAGCTTTCATGATCGGTTCGAGAAGGATAGGGGCAGCCTCTTGACAGGCACCTTTAAACGCCATGGTGGTAGCTATTTTGAATGCCATCACATCAGACGACTCCTTGATCTGAATATCCAAAAGAGTAGTTTGCAGGTCAATAACCGGATAGCCCATTAAGACGCCACTGGTTTCAGCTTCAGAAACCCCTTGCCTGATCGCGTCTAGAAAATCTTCGTTGAGGTCGGGATTCTTACATTG
>CAYSHR010000728.1:0-2026 GCA_964430795.1 uncultured bacterium | reverse complement strand
CTCGGGTCAAGATCGAAAATGCCGAGATATCCATTTACATTTGCTGAGTATATCTGGGTTTCAGCCAGATTCTCCAGGTAACAGGCGCCTATAGTCATATCCATATTCGAATTTGCCGGGTAGCTCCCGTCCCGGATTACAACTTCAAGAAAAGCCAGGTGCCAGGCTGTATTGCCCAGATTGGTGTTGATGTTAAAATCAGCCACATTGTCCCAGCTTTTCTTAACGGCCGGGGAATAATCGATAATAAGGTTAATATTCCCCGCGTCAGCCGGGATATCATTAACAATATAAGAGACGTTGGCGTTGCACAGACAGTCCACCGCGCCGCTGTCAACCTCATTAATAGTCAAAACGCCGCTTGCGAGATCACCGGTAACTTCAAGGTCAACCTCACAATTAACAAGAGCGTTTTTTCTAAAAACGTAAAGAGCGCCATCCCGCCATTCCACTTCCACAACATTAAGGGGTGTATCCGTGGCGTCAGGCTCGTCTTCAATACACTGCCCGACATCGAGTCCCGAGATGGTTACATTGCCTGTGGCGTCATCGTCATCATCATCATCGTCGTCGTCAGTGTCATCATCGTCATCGTCTGTGTCGTCATCATCCGCGGAATCATCATCGTCGTCATCATCGCCGCACGACGCGATTAAAAACGACAGAGCCAGGACCGCGATCAGGATTAAAAGCAATATCCATAAATTTTTCAAAATAATCTCCTTCTGTTTCCGAAGTTTCAAAGGGCATAAAGGCTTGGCGCCCTTTTTTGGTTGCCAATTATTACTCACGCTTTACAAGCAAAGATTATCAGAGGGTGTGCTTTTGTGTCAATGATGATGAAAAAACCTGGTTCCGGATTAAATATTTCACGGTGCCGGAAGGAAAAAAGATATGGTATAATTATATTTGTTCGGATGACACTTATTCCGGATGGCTTTTCAGCCGCCGTGAATGTGACCAACCCCACTGCTCAAGTGGTGGTGGAGTATGAAATCAGGACCATTGAATGAAAATACGTGATATTATCAAGGCATTAAGAGAAGATGGCTGGAAGGAAGTTGCCGTAAGGGGAAGTCATCGACAATTCAAACACCCGGATAAGCCGGGTCGTGTGACCATCGCCGGCGCCCCAAACCATGACCTTGCGTCAGGTACATTGAACAGCGTCTTGAAACAAGCCGCCTTGACCAGGGAGAATCTGAAATGAAGTACTTGATTGTCTATGAAAAAACCTCCACCGGTTTTTCCGCCTATGTTCCCGATTTGTCAGGATGCGTAGCTTCCGGAAAGGATAGAGCGGAAGTTGAAATGAACATAAGGGAGGCCATCGAATTACACATATTGGGCATGAAGGCTGACGGTGAGAGTCTTTGCCCTCCCCTTGCTTTTTCCGAGTACCGGGAAATACATGATTAATAAAAGCAGGGGCGCCCACTGCTCAAGTGGTGGTGGAGTATTCGATAAATACGGTGAAGTGGGGCAAAAATGAAGAAAATATCAATTGCGATAATTGTGCCCGCCCCACCCGTGGTTCATGCCACGCCACGGCCACCGGACTTGTAAAGATGGTGGAAGTGCCGGCCGGCAAGGCGACCTTCGCTGTAACCACCACCTTGTCACTGAACGGTTATAAAACCTGCCCAAAAAAAAAGCGCCCGCTTCATTTAGAAACGAGCGCTTGATGTTCATAAATCGGTTCAAACTAGATTTTGAAGACCAATAGGAACGAAATCAGCAGGGAATAGATTACCAGGGACTCAATAAGAGCCAGACCCAGAATCAACGGAGTAAATAGCTTTTGAGCTGCTCCGGGATTGCGAGCGATGCCTTCAAGAGCGGCAGCCGCGGCACGACCTTGCCCCAGCGCGCCACCAAAGGCAGCGATCCCAATGCCTAATCCCGCCGCGAGAGCGATGAAGCTTTTGACTGGTGAATCCGCGCTCAACCCCGCCTCCTCTGCCAAAGCCACACTTGCGAATACAAAAATCGACGCCACCATCACTAAGAGAATCATTGATGTTTT
>CAYSHR010000727.1:0-2027 GCA_964430795.1 uncultured bacterium | reverse complement strand
CGGTAATATTCGAAATATTACATTAAAGAAGAAATGTTTATTTAATAAAGAGCCATGAGCTTATTTCAAAATGATGCCAAAGGAGAAGTCTTATGAAAGCGCGCTTTATAGCTCCCCTAGCTGTCTTTTTGCTTGTTGCTCCTATTGCAATATGCCATGCCGAGCAAAAAGAAATTTCCGGCTCACCACCTGAGGGAAAGAACATCAGGAGTCTCAGTTTCGATTTCGTATTTGGCTTTTCTCCTCATTTTATAGACATGGATCAGTTCGATGAAGACACCGAGGCAATCGGCGTCGAGAAATTAACTATTCCCGCTGAAACAATGTTGGCCTTGCGCTTTAAGAGATATTGGGGAAACCACATCTTCAGGTTGGGAGACCTTTTTTATGTTGCCCATACCAACAGTCATAAGAATGGAAGGGTGGCCTCCCTGACAACAGGGGGTGTTGGCTTGGATTTTGGCTATGGATATAGAATCATCAAGCAAATGGAGTATTATATTGATTCAGGATTTTGCTTTAGCGGTTGGGGTTATGAACTTATAAGCCCTATAATTAACGGCCGCGCTGTTGGATGGAATTTTGGTTTGCGCCCTGAAACCGGTTTGCAGTTTATAATTATCGACAACTTAATTCTCACTTTATACGGTGGATATCATTTTGATTTGGCACCGGTTGACAAACACCTTTATTCAGGAGATTTTACAGGAGACAACTTTAACAAGATTGATTTCAATAGAGGATATTGTGGGATAGGCTTTGGCATAACGTTCTGATAATTTATAAAATATCTCCTCCCACTCTCTTTGAAAAACAAGGCTGAATTCGACAAGATAATCAGAGAGATGATCGACGACGAGAAGGTGCTTAAAAAGCTTGGGGTAGTGTGATTTTCGTCGTAGAGAAATTCAGTTTATTTCCCCTGGAACATTCGATATAGTGAACAGAAGTATAAAATGAGTGAATATGTGTCGATAAAGAAGAATCCGGATGCAAAATATACGAACCAAATTCCAAAGGACCCTTTGGGAGAAGTACCTCTTGCGCTCAAAATTAAATTTAGAGTACTTTTTCCGGATATTGATCCAATTTCCGGTAGGTTAATATTTGACTCTTTTTTCGAGGACTCAAATGAAGGAATCGATTATCTGGGTATGACAAAGGGCGTGCTTTCTGGATTGTATATGTGGTTATTAAGTCTGAAGAAAGATGATGATGATGACGATGGTGGTGGCATTGAAGTACTATTAAAATTTTTGGAAAGAATTATCCGCGTATTGAATAATCCGAATTATATTAGGAAACAATAATACGAATATTATTGCTATTTTCTATTAACTCTCATATTTTCCGGGAACAAGTGTCATGAGAAGAATGATTGGCATATCATTTCTATTGCTATGCATTATAGTTTTGTCCTCATGTGGTTTGGATAAAACGGCCGCAAATCCACCTGAAATTGAAGAAAAGAATGGCTCTTTATATATCACTGTTTGCAAAAGTGTGATTGATGTCAGGACCGGCATTGAATGGTATATTGGACCGGACAAGCTTATTAACTACCATGATTATAAAAACTGGTTAAGCAAAATCAAAAATTGTGATGGAAACTGCTGCGATAAAAACTGGAGAATCCCAACAAGAAAAGAGATTGCGACTTTATACATCAAAAATGATGAAGGAAAAACCGCGAAAATGGAAATAGAACCAAAATTCGTGAAAATAGTTGGTGGAACCCAATGGGCGTTCTGGTCATCAGAGCATGGTTCATCATACGAAACAGACATTTTGGATATTTTCATATTGGCTACACCTGCCAGCGATCCATCCTCAGGATTTTCAGATCTAAGACGCTCGGTCGCGGTAAGAAATTATCCTATTGATGATTAAGTTAGCCAAGAAAAGGTGCCCTGTGAATAGTTTCCCTATAATTTCAGGGAGTCATGAAAAGCGCGGGATTGATAAAAGGGAAAAATTATTTATCGTTATCAAAAACAAATGTGACATGGTATAATTTGGATGTGACT
>CAYSHR010000726.1:0-2028 GCA_964430795.1 uncultured bacterium | reverse complement strand
TTTTATCTCTGTCCGAAGCTTCATAATCCCATGAGAACGGATGTAATTCCGACGCACACCAAAACACTTCTCCAGGACATCAACAGCAGTAAGCCCTCACAGATGACGGGAACCAAAAGGAAACTCAGATTGGGTGCCATTTCATGTACACCTATGGCTTTACCTAAGTTACGGCTGCTGATGGAGGATGTCAGTACGGCAATTCCTGATGGAATATACAAAGCCGCAGTCATTCCCACAAAAAAGATCATAAGACGCATTAGGAACAGATTCGGGCTTAAACCGGCCGCTATTAAAGCAATGCCGCTTCCCAAAGCTGAAAGAAGAATGGTTTTTTTATGAAAAAATACAGAAGAAACAAATCCTGAACATAAAAGCGAAATACAATAGCCTGAGGCTGAAATCAGAAAAAATGATCCGGCCTGATCCTGGTTCAGGCCCATGTCCCCGATAAAATGAGAAAGATGGTCTCCTTTGAGGTGTAACCTCAGTTATGTTAATCTTCTAAGTAGTTTTTAAAAAAGTTAACACAAAAATAAGGAGACCAAAATGAATGATACCATTTATGATCACTACATTGCAATAGATTGGGCAGCAACAAATATGGCAATTGCTCGCATGACAAAAAAATCGAATAAAATTAGCGTAGTTGACGTACCATCCAATATTAAGGAACTTCAGTTTTATCTAAAAACTCTGAAAGGCACAAAAATATTAACCATTGAAGAAACAACGACTTCACAATGGCTGTATGCTGAATTGATAGATCATGTAGATAAAATTTTCATCTGTGATCCGAATCGCAATAGATTGCTCCAGGAGGGACCAAAGACTGACAAAATTGATGCTTCCAAATTAGTACAGCTTTTAAAGGCGGGCTTGATGAAAGAGGTTTATCATTCAATGGACAAATTTTTGTATTTACGCAGGATAGTCAGCGGTTATGAGGATCTGATCAAAATGGGGGTTCGATTACAAAATCAGCGCTATGCATTGCTCAGGATTGGTGGGAAAAACGGTTATGAAAAAAATGATATTGAGCTAAACTTTCAAAGTGAACAATTTGTTTTGGAAAGTCTTGATAAACAGATAACAGCTTATGAAGAAGAAAAACAAAATTATGAAAAGGAATTTAAACGGCTTGCCCGGAAACACCCTGAAATCAAACACCAAAAAAGCCTTCCCGGCATTGGCGATATTCATGCGGTAAAAATTATGGCCCGTGTGGTGACACCTTTTCGATTTTCCAACAAAGGGCATTACCTGAGTTATGCCGGTCTGATTAAGCTGGAAAAAACCAGTGGTGGCAAAAGTTATGGAAAAAAGAACCCTCGTTACTGCAGACAATTAAAAAACGTGTACAAAATGGCAGTTATGGCTGCGATTGGCGGCAACAACCCGATCAACGACTATTATGAACACTTAATAATGGATAAGAGTTATCCGCCATATCATGCCAGACATAAGGCTTGCCGCAGATTAGCTATACTAAGCTTTGGGATATTGAAAAGCGGTGAAAAATATCAACCTTACAGAAAGGATTGCATAAAAAACAATTCATAAAATATCTCAGGCCTTAAGCATCGTGTTCAACTTTATTAAAGAGGACAACGGTCTTTAGGTAGGGGGGTAGAGCTCAAGGAATTCTGTAACATATCTGTTTTTTACAGATGATAGTTCAAGTCCCCGATTAGCCACCCCCTTTATTCCTGAAATTTATCATAGCCCGGTTCAGTCAAGATTATATTGGCAGGCAAGAGAGCTCAGATAGGCGGATGAGGAATACTGAGAACCTCATTTAGTATAGTTGATAAAGCAAGAACCGTTAATGAACAAGTGGCAGGAACATGCTGTGAATAGGCACAGGAGACCGTAAGCAAAAAAAATACATTTTTATGTAAATGGTGAAGTGTTTTTTCTTGACTTACTTTCTCATAGGCGGAATTCCCAAAAACGAAATTCATTCTTGGTGGAAGTAGTCAGGTTTTAGGTATCAAGTCATTTGTAACACGCTCTAATATTATTCCA
>CAYSHR010000725.1:0-2031 GCA_964430795.1 uncultured bacterium | reverse complement strand
GTTTTATGGGGTGAAAGATGATTAAGGTAGGTATTTATATTGATGGTGAAAACGTCAAGAGATCAGGAGGTTATGGACTTCGATACGATGTATTGATGAAATTCGGTTCTTTGGGAATCGGAGAAATTTTAAGGGCTAATTCTTACAACGCCGAAGACCCTGAGAGGTATTCATCCGACGCCGAGTACAGGGAAAATCTCAAGAGCTATTATTCAGCTATCAGAAGAAACGGTTTCAAACTCATCAAGAAGATGGTGAAGTTTTTTCATGATGAAAATGGAAATGTAACAAGAAAAGCCAACGCTGATATGGACCTTGCCATTGACGCCCTGGTTCAGTCGAGAAACCTTGACAGAATTATCCTGCTAACCGGTGATGGCGATTTTGTAAGGCTTGTAATCGCTTTGCAGAACCAGGGTTGCAAGGTTGATGTTATCGGCTTTAATGATGTCTCCAGAGAGCTAAGAGAAACAGTGGACCATTACTACAACGGCTTTCTTCTTCCCGGACTTTTACCCGACGACACAAAAGAGGGCGCCATTTTCGGTACGCCTCTTTTTTACAATGAATCAAAGGGATATGGTAAATTTCAATTTTATGAATTTACCGAAACAGCTCTTGAGGAGAGAGAGATTTTCTTCCACGTAAGCCACCTTCTGGACAGGAACGAGGAGATATATTTAGCACAGACAAATCCTGTATATGAGTTTATAGCCGTGCCAAACGACAGGGTGCCTGGTGAGGATATGGCTACCCAAATTCAGCTTGTAAAATAAGAAGCCGGCTTCCACGTTTTTTTGGGGATTCCCGGGGATTCTGTCGTTACTGTTCCATTTTGTCGAAAACCGTCTGAATTATCTCAGCCACAGTGTACCAGACCTCGACTTCCTCTTCCTCTATCTCAATATCGAGTTCTTCAGAAAGAACAACAGCCAGATCATCAAGGCCATAGGGATCAGTGTCTAAATCATCAACAAGGTAGGCATCCTCATGGACAGAATCGATACTCACTTTTAGAACCTGGGCGACAATAGTTTTTATTTGATCTTCAAAGGCCATTATTTAGCCGAAAATATCAATAATTATTATGGGGTGGCCTTTAAGCTGTTTTTTCCATTAGGTAACTTACGGCACTTTGGACAGTTCTGACTTTATCAATATCGCCTTCTGGAATCTCATCCAGATCAAATTCATCCTCCATGGCCATGATTAATTCGAGGACGGCAATGCTGGAAAATCCTAAATCCTCAAGGAATCTGCTTTGGGGATTAATCTGATCAGTGGTGATTTTACGCCCGGTTCTGGAAGCTACTTCAATAGTTATATCTCTGACTTTTTCAAAAATTTCCTGCTGGCCCATTTATTATAACCTCCAACTTTCAAAGTTCAGTCAATCAGTGTTAAACGGTAATATTTTCAGTTTATCTCCAGTTTGAATCAGATGGCCATTCCGCCATCGACTTGAAAAACCTGTCCGGTGATATACTCGGAATCATTGCCGCATAAAAACGCCACCATGGCGGCAACCTCCTCGGGCCGCCCCGCCCTTCCAAGAGGAATCATGGAAATCAGCGATTGCCGCCAATCCTCTCTGATTCCCATGGTCATGGCAGTGTTAATATATCCCGGTGCCACGGCATTGACAAGAATCTTTCTCGAAGCAAGTTCCTTTGCCAGACTTTTAGTCATTCCAATAAGGGCGGCCTTGCTGGCGGCATAGGCGGTCTGCCCGGCATTTCCCCTTAGGCCAACCACCGAGGAGATAAGAATTATCCTGCCGCCGCCGGTTTTTAACATAGGCTTAATAGCCGCTTTGGCGGAAATAAAAGCGCCGGAGATATTTGTTGATATAACTTTCTCAAAATCTTCCAGAGGCATCATGGCGGCCATGGCGTCAATGGAAATACCGGCATTGGCAACCATAATATCCAGTCGACCGTGTTGTTTCAGGATGTTCCTGATAGCGCTTTTTACATCACCAATATAAGTTACATCCAGGGATATCAATTCACCGGAGCCGCCATTGTCCAA
>CAYSHR010000724.1:0-2033 GCA_964430795.1 uncultured bacterium | reverse complement strand
TGCCTTTGCCTCCTGTTCGATCCGCTTTACCATGGTATCGGCGTCTTCAAGCCTTTTTTTGGCTAGCCAGCGGGAAATAAAATAACCGCCGACAAGACCGATAACCATCATCGCGATGATCAAAATAAAAATAGATATTGGATTTTCCACTTCTACAAAACCTCCTTCTATAAGCTCCGGGACATCTGTGATAAAAACCCCGAGAGCATTTAAACTTTACACCAAAGCAATTTAAGCGCGCCCAATACAAATAAAAAATTCAATAACAAATAGAGATAACAGGCAGGGTCAACAGAAGAGGTTTTAAGAAAAGAAATGATACTTGATATTAAACAGGAAATCAGACTTTTCGCAAAAAAGCAAAAATACCCGTTACCTCGAATTATTTCGGGTTACAGGCAAAGAATCTAAGTTCCTAATATTATCGGCTTTCGCCGCTTGCGAAATCAAGGACTCACTCTATCATCAAACCTCTAACTGTTTTAAAGGGCCCAAAAGGGTCCGAGGTCGGTAATAACCCTTCCATACCCGCTATCAATCTATATTAATTTCTGCCTGGTTTTTAGAACAGAAACTATTTTAAGGTCTCCCCGCGAATACCGGTAAAGCAGCATAGTTTGAACCTATCAAAAGATAGGCGGGAACTAACATGCAGCTTTAGGCTTCCTCAAATAAATGTGAGGCATGCTCACCACTGAAGGGGAATGTTCCCCAAAAGTATTAGATGGCTCAAAATACTTGCTACTGATTTCGAGTACCGCAGGGAGCCCAATCTATCTTCTCGGTTTCCTCCTTCTAAAAATCTGAAAAAGTCCCTCTTTGGCTTTTTCAGCGATTCCTCCATGAATCGCGAGCGTCCTGATTTTTCACCAGCCTGCCAATAAACTCAGAGTTTTGAGTCTATATAATTTATCAGGTCTATACATTGCTGCTCGACCTGGGCAAATGATCTCTTTTTCGCGCCGACCTCCTTGAAATAGTCATCAGCTATATTCATGGCGGCCAGAATAGCGATATTTATTGAGGAGGTTTTTGAGCTTGTGTTGGCTTCTTCCATCTTCTGGTCAACATATTGAGCCACTTCACGGATATAATCCTGATTGTCATCAGCCCGAAGGGCGATCTTCCGCCCCAATATAGTGACATCAACAGTATCTTTGGAATTTGCCATAAAACTGTCACCCCGCTTATAAATATGGTATCGACAACCTCAATTGGTGTCAAGAAGAAAAGTAATAGTACTGTAATCGTTCAGTTACAAGGGGGCTTTTGTGAAAAGCGGGGAGATGTACTTGTTACGTGTACCCGGATTTTCATATATGAGATCGGGGTACACGATCCCCATTTCCCTAATATTATTGACAAGGCCGGCCATTGTTGAGAAATGGGGTCATATCCCCCGATCTCAAACCCTGCCACCTTGCTCCCTTGTCACCCAACGATTACATAGTACTTTTTAATAAGAACTTGTCGAAATTAAAAGAAAAGTCTTCAAGTTTTTCTTAGAAATTGAATTTATCAGGATTTTCTTCTATTATTTAAAAAGAATGTTGTAAATATCCATTTGGTGTTCTTTCCATAAACGAGATTTTAGCGGGAAAACAAACATGTTTAATCCAAAATCCATCTCTCTCTCTTTACTATTTATTCTTATTGTTGCCTTTTTTCTCCCTGGATGCGGTGATGATGAAGAGCCTTCGTCCGACTCCGGCGTACCAGGCGACGACGATGACAATGATGATGCTGATGACGACGACGTTTCCGACGATGATGACAATAATGACGATGACGATACTGGTAGTGATAAAGTAAAAGTATACCTGGATGGAGACTTCCTTGTAATTGAAAACAGATACGTATCGTTAAAATACAACCTCCCAAAAGGGACCTACAACCTTTTTGGCGAAGATGACATTGAAATCGTAAAAAACGCTTACGGAGAGATTACTTCTCATGTCCTTGTCCCGGCTCATCGTCGGAAGACCACGGATATGCCCCTTGTTGATTGGGAATGGGGCGATCAGGGGAATAAT
>CAYSHR010000723.1:1072-2042 GCA_964430795.1 uncultured bacterium | reverse complement strand
CTAGCGCCCCTTTGGAAAGCTCAGGACAATCGGTGGCTCGCCGGTGGCCTGGGCACGGCATGCCGTGCCCCTACAACACAAGAATTAAAAAACGCCCTTATCTTAGTGACATTCGTTCATGTCCCCGATCTCAAACTGCCCCTTTGCCACTGAACGGTTACTTCAATATATCATCATGTAAAAGAAAAAAAAAGCGACCCTTTAAGAAAGAGTCGCTTTTTTTATATTTTGGCGGAGAGGGTGGGATTCGAACCCACGGTATGTTGCCATACACACGATTTCCAGTCGTGCACCTTCGGCCTCTCGGTCACCTCTCCAAAATCCGTTTTAAGGCTCAATATTTGGCGGAGAGAGAGGGATTCGAACCCCCGGTGAAGCTATAAGGCCCCACAACTGATTTCGAGTCAGCCGCATTCGACCACTCTGCCATCTCTCCCCATATTCGCCTAAAATTCTAAAATATGAAAGAACGAGCAGCCTTTTATTAACACGAGACCGCTTTTTGGTCAAAGCACTATTTGCTCTTATCTTCGTGCTTTAAAAAAATCAGAAAGAAGTTTGGAGCAGCTTTCCTCTTCTACTCCACCAGACACTTTAACCTGGTGGTTTAAGCGGGAATCGGAAAGAAGATCAAAAAGGGTGCCCGCGGCTCCTCCTTTTGGGTCATAAGCTCCAAAAATAACTCGATCAATTCTGGCAAGAACCATAGCGCCGGCGCACATTACGCATGGCTCGAGAGTCACATACAATTCGCACCCGGAAAGCCTCCATGAGTCAAGAGCTTTTGACGCGTCCTTTAGAACCAACAACTCGGCGTGGGCCGTAGGGTCATTTTTTGACTCTCTGAGATTGTGGGCCGCGGCGATGACTCTATCATCTTTAACAACGACCGCGCCAACTGGAACTTCCCCTTTCTTAGTCGCCTTCATGGCTTCATTTATGGCAAGGGCCATGTACTTTTGATCCTGGT
>CAYSHR010000723.1:0-1062 GCA_964430795.1 uncultured bacterium | reverse complement strand
AAAAGCCGCCCTTTCAATTCCTGATTCAGCCGGGAGGTTTTATCAAGATCGGGCAAATAATGTCAAGAAAAAGATGGGAAAATGTATGTCTGCTGATAAATTGTGTGGTGGACGGCGCCCTGCCCTTGGTCTATTATTTGCCAAAAGAGGAATAACCTGGATTTGAAATGAAAATTACTCTTGTTTATCCGGCATACAAATTCAAAGAGACAGCGGGCTTTCAGGAGCCTTTGGGAATTATGTCCGTCGCGGCTTCCTTAAAAAAAGCCGGCCACAGCGTCCTGCTTTTCGATCTTACCTACACTGATTCTCTTGACGGGCTGAAAAAAGCCCTGAGAAAAAGTGATATGGTCGGTGTTTATATTTCCACCGCCTTTGTAAGTAAAGGGCAGATGATTCTCGATCTTTGCCGAGGGGAATCAAAGGAAATAAAAACCGTAGCAGGTGGTCCTCACGTTTCGGCCATGCCCGAGGATATGCTTGAGTTGGGATTTGATTTCGCGGTAACAGGAGAGGGGGAGGAGTCGTCGGTCAAACTCGCGGCATTTATTGAAAATCCCGGAGGAAAAATCCCTGCCGGAGTAATATCCGCGGAATATGGGAAGGGCGACGCTAAAGAGATTATCCAGGACCTTGATTCCCTGCCTTTTCCAGCTAGAGAGCTCATCAACCAAAATTGGTACGTAAGATATAACAATTATCTGAGCATGATTGTAACCCGTGGGTGCCCTTATAATTGCCTCTATTGCAAGCCCATGCAGGAACTTCTTTTCGGTAATAAAATCAGGCGGCGCGGCGCTGAGTCGACTATTGGGGAGATCGTGGAGATAACATCGAAATATAGATGCGGTCGAATCTATTTCAAGGACGATGTACTTTTTTCGGCTGGAAAAAAATGGCTTGACGATTTTGCCGGTCTTAGAGAAAACAAGGAGCTTAGTTTTACCTGGATGGCTCTTGCCAGGGTTGATCAAATCAATGAATCCCTGTTAAAAAAAGCAAAACAGGCCGGCCTTTACGCCATCTCTTTTGGCGTGGAAACCGGCTCTGACCGGATGCTGG
>CAYSHR010000722.1:0-2045 GCA_964430795.1 uncultured bacterium | reverse complement strand
CAATCTCGGCGTCAATCTTCGGATTTGATTGTTCGACGTACAAAAGTACGCCTCCGCTCAAAACCTTGATTTGTTTGACCTTGTAAAAAATTATTCATTCCTGGTCTAGAAACCAAAATCAGCCCTGTCCGGGTTTTAGGACAGGAACTAGATAGACTACCTATCCACACCGAATCTAATCCCAATAGCTGGATCATTCAAATTTTCAGCGGGGACGTTGTTGCGCGTGGCGGTTACCCTTGCAAATCCAATGTACCGGCCGGCGTCTTTTTCCAGGGCTTCGGCGACTGAGGGAAAGATATTTTTTCCAGAGGCTTCAAGGGCGATCTCGAAATCATGCCAATGCCTCCACCCATCGGGCAATACTTCGGCTTTGACATCCGTTACCTGTTCGCATCTGTTCCAATGGCTCGCCCACCAGTCCGGTGATTTGAAACACCAGCATGATTCCTCCCAGAAGGCATGGCCGTTGGCTTGAGGTTTTGCCAGATGGTCCGGAACGCCGTTCTGGAAAGGAGCAAGGAGGGAAGGCACTACAACTCCGATTTGCCCTTCTTCTTTGATGAAGTTGGCAAGGTAGCTAAGGTACAAGGTGTCTGTACCGAAGTACTGGTATGCATCTAATGATACGATGGTATCGAAAAAATCTTTGGCAAAGGGCAGGGCGTGGGCTTCTGCCCTGACGGGACAGATCAGGTCTTCGACCTGGGATTCTCTTACTCGTCTCCAGTTGTTGTCCGGCCCTATCCACCAATCCGCCGCCCAGACGCGGGCACCAAATTCTTTGGCGAAAAATATTGAGCTTACCCCTTTGCCGCACCCTAAATCCAGGACTCTTGCATCAGGTTCGATTTTTAGCCTTTTGGAAAGCCACTCAGCCAGCCAAAGGACGTTTGGTCCCATCTGGTTTTCGAATATCCAGTGATGAGGATATTTACCGGATAAAGGAAATTTAGATTTGGTCATCAATTTGTCCATGTCAGTCATTTTAATCCCAATCAATTAATCGCGACAGCCACCATCATCATCGTCTTGGCACTTAGTGATCCAGAATAGAGAAAGGAGCAAGAAAAGAAAGACCGGAAGGGCTGAGAAAGAAATTCTCATCGACTAGCTCCATGAAAATCAATCGGACTCCAAGCTACCACTCGGTTGTGCCTTGGTCAAACGAAAAGACGGTTTGTCGTTGCCAAGACAATGCACGGAATCGCGAACAGAATGCCCAAAACAAATACAAGCCTCAAATCATTCATCGTCCCCTCCTAAAATTACCTAAGATTATACAGTGGAAATATCCATTTATAAAAACCTGTTTCCGCTCCATATAACAGGTGCATCCAACCATTGCTCCTGTTCCAAACAGACACTCTCCGAATAGTTAAGGAATAATTACAAGGAGTCATAAAATGCCCACGATTGATAATCGGGGTAAAATATTTATTTTGGCTTTTTTGGCTGGCTTTTTGGGAACCTGATCTTGAAAGTGGCGCCTTTTTTGACCTTACTCCGAACCTCAACTTCTCCATTATGATCTTCAAGTATCTTACTAACTATAAAAAGACCCAGCCCACCACCTTTCTTATTGGAGCGGCTGCTGAAGAAGGGTTCAAAAAGATGGGGGATATCTTTCTCATTTATTCCATGTCCACTATCTTCTATATGAAGATGTACAAAATTATCATCTGAAAAAGTCGATATGGTAATATTTCATTGCTTTTTAACCATAGCTTCAAGACTGTTTGAGAGCATGTTTATCAGAACCTGTTCGATCCGGCTTCCAGCAGCATAAATATTCGCGGGTTCCGGCTGCAATTCGAGGATAATTTTAGTATATCTTCTTTTTGCCTCAAATTTCATGACCGCTGATATATGGCGTGCCAATTGGTTCAAATCAATTGTGTTAAATTCCACTTTTCCTTCCTGAATAACAGTGCCATTGAGGCTGTCAAGAAGGCTCTTCATTTTAGTCGCGCTTGAAAGGACTTTCTTGCATGTGGAACTTACCTGAGGTGATAGCTTGCCTTTCTTTTTTAACCTTTATTTTC
>CAYSHR010000721.1:0-2048 GCA_964430795.1 uncultured bacterium | reverse complement strand
ACTATTGCTTTCCTATGCTGTATTGTTATCGGCATGGAAACACAAAATCAAATTAAACGGAAACTTTCTCAGCCGGAAGCCATTGAACATGTCTGCAAACTGCTCGACGCTTCTGATACCATGAAAATAACGAAGTTGGCAGACAAGCTTTGCGAACAGTTCGGTTTTTATAACCCACTTGGAGAAAAACAACGCGCTGGTTGCCTGAAAGCACTACGGGAACTTGAGCAGGCAGGCTCGATTACTCTACCACAATCTCCTCGGAAAATAAAAAAAAGAAGCCCAAGGCGCCTTGCACAACCTCTTCCAGAACCGCAAGCAGTACCCAGCGAGGTTGGAGCATTACGCGGATTGGAGTTACTTTTGGTAGCAACAGAGGAGCAAATGCGCATTTGGAACGAACTAATGATCAATGATCACCCTCGCGGCGCAGGATTGCTGGTTGGACGTCAAATTCGTTATCTTGTGCAATCAGAGTATGGCTGGATAGGAGGGTTCGCATTTAGCGCTGCGGCCTTACAACTTCATGATAGAGATCGGTGGATAGGTTGGGATCTTGAATCAAGGCGAGCCAATTTGCACCAAGTCGTCAACATGAGTCGATTCTTAATTCGCCCCAGCGTATCATGTCAAAATCTTGCTTCTCACTTGTTGGGCATGGCCATTCGAAAATTACCTCAGGATTTTGAGGATCGTTATGGATACCGCCCCCTGCTTCTTGAAAGCTTTGTGGATATCAATAATTTTACCGGGACCTGCTACCGAGCAGCGAACTGGATTTGGACTGGAAAAACTAAAGGTCGAGGAAGACAGGACCGCCACAAGGAAAATCCGGAAACAATAAAGGACATTTATGTTTACCCCCTTGCAAAAGATTTTCGTCAAAGAATTGGGCTTGCCGAGGGCAGTGGTTTAGATGCGATTGATATCACTTCCTGTGTTGATGGCAAAAACTGGGCGGAAAAAGAGTTTGGCGGTGCGCCACTTGGAGACTCACGATTGAGTCGCAGACTTGTCGAGATTGGAGCCGGGAAAGCTGAGAAACCAGGTGTTGCGTATGCCAGAGTTGTTGGAGGTGATTGGGCGAAAACAAAAGGCTACTATCGACTAATAGACGCACCGGATGAGTCAGCCATACATATGGCCAATATTCTTCTGCCGCACCGCGAGCAAACAATACGAAGGATGAAGGGGCAGCCGGTCGTGCTCTGTATCCAGGACGGCAGCGACCTGAACTTCAACAATTTGAGTCAATGTGAAGGCCTTGGTGAAATTGGCAACAATCAAACCGGTGCAAAGAGCAAAGGGTTGCACGTACATTCGATGGTGGCAATAACACCAGACGGGCTTCCATTAGGAGTGGTGAGAGCAGAATGTTCGGCACCTAAGCCAAAAGATAAGGACGATAAACGTCGTGCCAGAGAAATCCCCATTGAAGAGAAGAAAACCTTTTGCTGGATCGAGGGGATACGCGATTGTATGCAATTGAAAGCTCAGATGCCGCACACAAGGTTGATCAACGTCCTGGATCGGGAGGCTGATTTTTATGAACTGTTTGACGACCAACGTTGTAATTGTTCTAAGGTAGATTTGTTGGTCCGGGCTCAACATAACCGAAGCACCACCGCAAAACATAGGCTCTTTGAAACAGCAAGACAAGCGCCGATACAGGCTCGATTAAACATTAAGGTTCCACGACAAAGTGCCCGGCAAAAAAAGAGTAAACAAAAGGCACGCCCAAAACGATCAGCCCGTATTGCGGAAGTTTCAGTACGTTATGTGCGAGTAGAAATTAATCCTCCGTCTTATATGAAGGATAAGGAATCAATTTCAGTATGGGTTGTTAATGTACGTGAAGATACTCATCCTGCAGGCACTGAAGCTCTCGAATGGTCTCTGCTGACAACCCTTGAGATAAAATCTGTCGATGATGCATTGAATTGCGTTAAGTGGTACTGTCTGCGTTGGCGCATAGAAGATTGGCATCGAGTTCTGAAGTCTGGATGCAAGGTTGAAGACATAGCCCATAAGAGCGCTGAGCGTCTCAA
>CAYSHR010000720.1:0-2049 GCA_964430795.1 uncultured bacterium | reverse complement strand
GAGATGTACTTGTTACGTGTACCCGGATTTTCATATATGAGATCGGGGTACACGACCCCCATTTCACCCTTTGTCTTGGATTTATTCGCAACATCTGGTAACGTTCCGCCATGAAAATTATTCTGGCAAAAAGCGCGGGATTTTGCAGTGGGGTCAAAAGAGCGGTAGAGCTTACTCTGGCGGCCTCCACTGCTAAAGAGGGCGCCATATCAACCTATGGACCATTGGTTCACAACCCCCAGGTGATTGAACTCCTGGAACTGAGAGAAGTGGCCTGCGTCAAAGAGATTGATGAGCTTTCCCAGGGGCTGGCCATAATCAGATCCCATGGCGTGCCGCCGAAGGAAAAGAAGGCTATTGAAGATAAGGGGATGAAAATTCTTGATGCCACCTGTCCGAAAGTGGTCAGGGTGCAGAAACTTGTCGAGAATAACGCAAAAGAAGGGCGTCATGTAATTATCGTTGGAGAACCGGATCACCCTGAGGTAAAGGGGCTAAAAGGATATGGCGGCGATGATTGCACAGTGATTGCCAAGGTGGAGGACCTGGATTCGCTGCCGGTGTTTTCAAAGGTTTGCCTTCTTGCCCAGACCACCCAGAACCTTGAGGGGTTTGAGAAAATCCTTGAAAAACTCAAGGAGAGCTATCCCGATCTTGTAGTTAAAAACACTATTTGCGCGGCTACTAAAAAGAGGCAGGATGAAATCAGAACCCTTGCCTCAAATGTTGACGCCATGATTGTCATTGGCGGCAAAGCCAGTGGAAACACAAGGCGCCTTGTGGATATTGCCAGGAATGAATGCGCCCTTCCTACTTTTTGGATTGAGACTCAGGATGAGCTTGATGAAAAAGAGCTGCTGCCCTTTGAAAAAATTGGCGTAACAGCCGGCGCGTCAACTCCATCGTGGATTATCGACAGGGTTATGGCCAGGCTGAATGAGATGAGCAAGCGCAGGGCAAGGCCGGTATTAACACGTTTGCGGAAAATCGCTGAGTTTCTGGTAATCACCAACTTATTTACGAGCTTCGCCGCCGGATGTCTCTGTTACCTGGGAAGCGTTCTTCTTGATGTAAAATTCACATGGTATCATTTCAGCCTCGTTTTTTCCTATGTGCTGGCCATGCATGTCCTGAACCGATTCACTGAAAAGGGTGTGGATAAATTCCGGGATGATCCTTTAAGGCAGAGATTTTATAAAGAGAACAGCAGGGCAATGCTTGTTATGGGATTTTTATCCATGGCTCTTGCCATTGCCCTGTCTATTGAGATGGGCGCCATTATCTTTATTCTTGTTCTAGCCGCGTCAATTATCGGCGTGCTCTATTCGGTTAAAGTCGTTCCAAAAAGGATGTTCAACCTGGTTGGCTTTAGAAGACTAAAAGATATCGCAGCCAGCAAGAATTTTTTTGTAGCCAGCGCCTGGGCTATAGTCTCGGTTTTTCCTTTGATCGTTTTAGAGAGTAATCAAATTGAGAAGACCACTATTGAAAGCAATTATTTTATCTATACGAGGTACCTTTCAGCATTCGTGTTTCTCTTTTTTATAACCGGCATCAGGTCCATTTACATGGATTTATCTGATATCGCCAGCGACAGATTGGTGGGCAGGGATTCAGTACCGATAGTCTTTGGCGAAAAACGCACCAGAAGGTTTATAAAGATGTTGCTGGTTGCTATTTTTCTATTCTTATATGTTTTGACATACATAAAAGTGCTGCCCTCTATTGGTTATATTATCGGATTCTGGATTCTCGCTGAATTCCTGATTATGGAATATTTTGTGGGAAATAAAATGAGACAACCATCGGTAATCCGGCGGGATCTGGCAGTAGACGGACATTTCATTGTGGCCGGAATCGTGGCTTTTGCATGGAAACAGATGTACGGCGTTTTGTTTTAGGAAAAATCCTGAGGTTCTCCAAAAATACTCTAAGTCAAGAGTTGCCTGTTAGATTTTAATGGAAGCCCGAATTATGAAATAAAAGAAATAAAGTGCAAGTAGAATATGATTGCGTGAAGCCCATTTTAGGATGATATATCTGATAGGG
>CAYSHR010000719.1:0-2054 GCA_964430795.1 uncultured bacterium | reverse complement strand
AATATATGGTCTTTCGCGTTATCGTTCAAACACTATTTAGGCTTAGTTTTCACAAACCCTCCACCTCTAGTGGAGGATCCGGAAAGGTTCTACCGATCCGGGGAGCAATAAAATATGTTCTTCCTCCGGGAAAGTCCCTGAAAAGGGAAAGGAGGAAGGGCCTATGCATAGTTGACAAAGTTTCTCACATGTAAGATGGGAGTGCAAATACCATATGAGTCTGTCGAAAAAGTCCGATAATGGTTTTTTTTGCCGAATTCACATGTAGTAAAATCAACAAGTTGTAAGCTTTAAAATTGTGCTTTTAGGGTTTTTGAACAGTTTCTAATATATTAGAAACCCTTAAGAGAGATGGGCTGGGTAATGACTTTACCAGAATGCGTTCGTTGGAAGAAAGTACATGCTTGTAATGGCATGTATAACTCATTCAGCATCCAAATTATACGAAATTTTCATACCCAATATGTGACGAAATAAACAAAAAGGCAGAAGCACTAGTACCACCTCCTCTGATAGATGAAGGTTTAGATCATCTCTTTTTGATAAACGCTGGGTAGAAAATTTTCCAGGGTAAGGGGCTATATCGCCATTTTTGGCAACTTTCCCAGTCGCCGCCTTTTTTGTTTGTTGTTGAGAAAGGTACGTAGGGCTACATTGTCTGTGTATAGGTAGTTAGACGCGTTCAATCCCACTTTAAAACTAGCCTGCTGAAGTAAGTTGTATCGAGTCTCTCATTTCCCTCCACCGGCTCGCTGTTGTAGTCATTCGTAACCCCGAGCTGCAAATTCCAAACATCTGATCCTGCGAGCGGCACTTCAAAAGCACTTTCATGATAAAAACGGTAGTCAGAGAAATCTTCAATGCTTGGGGTATAAGTGATGTCCGTTATTAGTTTTCCCCAATCGTCGAATTTGTGCATATTGTGGAGTCCAAAATCAATGCCAGCAGTCGAATCAGAATACCCATTGCTGTAAGATTCATGGCGATACATTAAACCAACTCGTGCCCTGAGAACATGACGTGGCTCGTTGTGAAAATAATAACCATAACCAAGCCCGGCAGTTGTGCGCAGATCCAGTTCCTCGATATAGTCGTTTTCTAGCTCGATACGGGCATACCACAAATGTCGGTCTGCGAGTCGCCTTTCAAAATCGATTCCGCCAATTAGTTCATCGTCTGTTTTGTCCCCATCCTCCTTGGCGTAGCTGCCCCGAAGGTAAAAGCGCAAACGGTCGTCCGGGCCTTCGAGGGTGGCTTTAATCCTTCCACCCGTGCTGAGTCTTTCAGTATTTCCTGTCTTTCCGGCAACATCTAACCCCGCCTCATATTTCAATTTCCGTTTTGGAGGCGTTAATGGATCAGACATTCCTTTCAACCAAGCGGCAACAATGGCGCCCTTTTCGACAACAATACTGCCATCAGGTGTATCGACTTGTGTTTGTTCATTATTACGTTTGATTGTGCCATAAAGTTTGTTACCGCTTGTAAGAGCAACGAACATCGGTGTATCAGATGACAGATTGACTACGCGCTCCATATCGATCGTCAAAACGCTGGCAAAGTCAGTTTTAATTTGGATTTTTCCTTCGGCAATTTTTTCGATTTGTCCGGTAATCTTCGAACCGTTATCCAATTCAACAACATCTCCCCAGAGGACCGAGGCAGATAAAGCAAGGGATAACACAATAACAATATTAAAGGTCAGCTTATTCATAATTGCAGTGCTCCTCTCCGGTCTTAGAATCTACTGAGCCTCTTTAAGCCCCTCAATGACCTCGCCTTCAGACAGGTCTACTGCCCTTCAATTCCCCTTTTTAGGGGGAGATTAGGCATGAATGGGTTTGTGTGTCAAGCTAAAAGGCGTGAAAAAATGATTGAATATCTCTTAGAAATTAATAAGAATAATCAGAATTGTGAAGGAGCTAGAATCCGGAAGTCAGGAGCCAGAATAGAAATTGCAGCTTTTCTGGCATCTCATTTTCTTAAAAACTATTGTTGGCTGACTATTCCGATGATTCCGGCCACCTGTTCCGATACAAATCGGCCAGTTAGTC
>CAYSHR010000718.1:0-2059 GCA_964430795.1 uncultured bacterium | reverse complement strand
CAATGCCGCGCCTGTGTATAAAACCACCTTGGCCAATACAATACGCATTTCAAGCACCATTTACAATCTGTCTTTGGTTCGTGAGAGATAATTACATTTTACGGTATCAGCCTTATTCTGTAAATCTACTTATCAAGATATTCAAAAAAAACAAATTATTGAAAAGAATTGAATGGTAGCATATACTACTTGCCGGGGTGATCTTTGAAATTTATCAGGAGGATTAAATGAAAAAATATTTATGGATGTTTCTTGTTTTTGTAGTGATTATTCCATTTTCAGGATGCTGGAATGATGATGTTGACGATGGCTTACCTGGCGGAAATAGCGTTCTTGCTCTTGTTTCCGAATCAAACAATTCGATTCGACTTTCCTCGAAATTCCAAAATCCCGGTCTTGAACTGGTGGATACAAAGGGAGGTAGTTTTATATCTGTAAGCATTGACGGTTTTGATAAATATGGGGCAATTGGCGAGCCCGCCCTTCCTGCGATACGCAAAATGGTTCTTCTGCCTGTGGGCGCTGAAATAGAAATAATCGCCACGGCAAAACAGATTGAGATAATAGAGATTGATGAACTGGTTATTCCCAATCAACCTCCCGTGGAAAAAATTCCCGGCGCCTACAAGAGAGCCCAATTTGTTTTTAATGATAATGCATATGAAGTTGATCAAAACATTGTTGGTGGGCTTGCACGAATAACAGAAGAAGCCATGATGCGAAATCACAGGGTCGCTCTTTTGGAAGTAACGCCTGTGGATTATAATCCTTCTCGAGGTGAGCTTACTTTCGCTAAAGAAATTGAGATTGAGATAAAATTCAATAATCCTGATTTTAAACAAACCTTTGAACTCTCAGACCGCTTTGGAAATAGCTACTTCGACTCTATTCTCTCTCGCTATGTCATCAATAAAGGGTCAAAATGGAGCAGATGGACCGCGCCGGCCCCAGGTGCTGATTATCTGATAATTTATGCCAACTCTTTTTCCGGATCACCCGCCCTTAATGCTTTAAAGGCTTTGAAGCAGGGAGAGGGCTGGTCAGTTCACACAGAGTCAGTTTCCAATGCCGGCGCGACCATGCTTGAGATCAGAGATTATATTGTTGATCAATACAATACCCTGCCTGACCTTACTTTTGTCTTGCTAGTCGGGGATACCAATACAATTACTCATGGCGTAGGATTTGGCAGTAGTTCTCCAGCGACTGATCTCTATTACTCGTGTATTACTCCTGACTACATACCTGACCTTCTTTTAGGAAGGCTCCCGGCAAGAACCGAGGAACAACTGGCTAATATGGTTTCGAAAATTCAGGCATACCAATCAGGATCCGGCCAATGGTTGAGTGAGGCCGCTTTTATGGCCAGCGTGGACCGTTATAATGTTTCAGAAGGAACCCATAACGCGGTCATTGATTACTTCCTCGCGCCTAACAACTATACTTCCTATAAACTCTATTCTCATACATACAGCGCGACAACCGCTCAGGTTGGCGCGGCATTAAACAACGGAGTCAATTACGCCATCTATTCAGGGCATGGCGGTGTAACAGAATGGGCCGACGGCCCTCCATTTAGCCAGGGGAATGTACAGGGGCTTACAAATACTGATTATCCTTTTGTATGCAGTTTCTCCTGTTTGACTGGAAGATATCAGACGGATGAGTGTTTCGCCGAAACATGGGTAAGGGATCCTCATGGAGCTTCAGCTATGCTGGCAAGCTCAGTTACATCCTACTGGGACGAGGATGATTGGTATGAGAAGGGCATGTTCCTTGGATTATTCGCCATGCCTTTTGCCGCGTTTCCTGATCAAACATGGATTGCAAGCGCCTCGATGTGCGGCAAATTCGCTGTGTGGGTAAAATCAAACCAGGGCGGTGACTCCCAGAGATATTTTGAAATGTATAATCTCTTTGGTGACCCATCCATGGAATTATTTACTTATTAAGAAGGATATTTCAGGATAAAAATTAGCCCGCCGACTTTTTTGTTGGCGGGTTTATTTCTTAATTTACGTAATCGTTCAGTTACAAGGGAGCCTTTTGGAAAAGCGGG
>CAYSHR010000717.1:0-2066 GCA_964430795.1 uncultured bacterium | reverse complement strand
CATTTTAGCCGGAAAAATCTTGATCTTAAAAAGCATATTCACGATATGAAAAGTCACCTCGAAGAGCTTTAAAAAAACATCTCTGTAAGAAAAAATCCTGATCACGGCAAGGAGTAAAAACTCTTTAACCAGCATTTCTTCGAAAGAAAAAGATATTAAGCAGAAGGGGCAGGGCGCCAAGATACTTCCGGAGATCGGAGAAACTTCTGATTTGTTTAATATGCATCCATATCAAAGATGGGCGCAAGTAGAAGCGCCTGTAAAATATTTTTTGAGAGTCAAGAATCTCCTTGGCTGTAAATCCTTTTGGTACAAATACAGGTTGGAAAAAATTATATTTGCCGGGATCATTTTCAAGAATAGCTCCGTGTTTCTCCGCGTCTTTGTACTGGGGCGCTCCTTTTAACGGAGTATTTATTTGTACTGTAATATCCTTTAAAGGCAAGGATTTCGCGAACTCGATTGATTCGTTAATCGTCTCTTTTGTCTCGCCGAAATGCCCCACCATAAAAAAGGCTTTTACCTGTAGTCCCACCTCATGGGCGGCTTTTACGGTTTTGATGAATTGTTCCTTTGTTATTCCTTTTCTGATTTTTCTTAAAATCTCATCGTTGCCGCTTTCCATGGCGACTCGAAGCCTCCAGCATCCGGCTTTCTTCATTCTTACCAATGTCGCCCTGTCTACAACATTGGCTCTAAAAGAACAGGTCCAGGCCATATCAACAGGGCACTTTTCAATTTCGTCAAGAAAGTCAGTGATTCTCTGCCTGTTTGGAGTAAAGGACGAATCAACAAAAGCCACTTCGTTAATTCCAAAATCACTTTTCAGTGAATTCATCTCCTCCAGTATCCTGCCGGCGCTCAAGGTTCTATAAACACCGCCAAAAGTGGACTTGTCACAGAACACGCACTTAAAAGGGCATCCGCGGCTTGAAATCATACTTGTCTTTGGCGCTCTGTTTTGATCATTGGGCATTGGTTTGTATTTTAATATAGGCAAAAGATGTCGGGCGGGAAAAGGAATGGAATCAAGATTCTCGATAAGAGCCCTTGCCGGCGCGAATAGGAGCGCGTCTTTGCCGGCAGTGACAACACCGGGAACATCCTTAACCTGGCATTTCTTCTCAAGGCTTCCCGCAACATCCCTTATAGTATCCTCACCTTCACCAATAACGCCGAAATCGAAACAGTCATTTTCAACAAGAAGCTCAGGGTTGGCGTTAAAGTGGGGGCCTCCTATGCAGATGGGAATATCCGGAAAAACACTCTTTATAAGTTTTGCACCGGATAGGGCGTGGGAAAAGAAGGTTGTGGTGGAGGTAAAACCGACAAGGTCAGGAGAAATCTCTTGTGCCTTTTTGATAAGGTCGTTAAGAAAAACGTTTTCAACAGGGCAATCGGTAATGCTTACCTTATGCCCATCCATTTCAAGAACAGCGGCTAAATAGGCCAGACCTAATGGTGGGGAATTATAAAAAAGGTTTCGAATTATTGAGAACATACCTGTGGAGTTGGATTGATCCTCAGGTGGGTTTATTAACCATATTCTCATTCGGACTTTTCTCCCGATTTGATTGGGTCAACCAAAGACGCCGCAATTATCGTCATCGTCATCATCGCCGCTTAAGTCGTCATCATCGTCAACAGAATCATCGTCAGGCACGTCATCGTCAGTATAGTCGTCGTCATCTCCCAAATCGTCATCATCGTCGTCAATTAATAAAGCCGAGCCATAAAAAAGAAAAGCGCCCCCTTCTTCCTGTTGCCCGTTGTCATATCCGGTAGCGCCTACTAAAATATCGTCGGCGCCATCGTCATTAACGTCTCCCGCTCCTGAAACTCCGACGCCAAAATATGAGGCTTCCTGCCCTCCTTGCCAAGACCAACTCGCCGAGTCACTTAATCCATTAACAGATCCTAAGTATATCCAGGTCCGGCCTTCTTCGGCAAGGGTGACAGGGTCGTCAAAAAAAGGCGCTCCGATTATTATAACGTCAAAACCATCGCCATTATAATCCCCCGCGGATGAAACCGACCAGCCGAAATTTCCATCGAATTGCCCGGTG
>CAYSHR010000716.1:0-2080 GCA_964430795.1 uncultured bacterium | reverse complement strand
TCATTGACAATGCCGGCCATTGTTGAGAAATGAGGTCATGTCCCCCGATCTCAAATTTTCCACCCTTATCACTGAACGATTACTTAGGAAATTGTTATTGATTATTCAAAGATGCCCATGTAAGATAATTAAAATACAAAATTACTCGATTCTGAAAATAATAAGCTATTTTACTATGTCTACTTCATTGTTTTTGACAATAATGAAGGTAGTTTTGAATTTGTGGAAATTTATGAGAAAAGTATTTTGTTTTCGTATTGGGATTTTTCTTTTTCTAGGCGCCCTGGTTTTATCGACTGCGGCTTTTGCTCAGCAGAACGCGACTTATGTAACTGTTACGGTGAAAGCCGCGCCTTTACATCCTGTGCCATCTTCTTTAACCGCGCCCATCAAAACAATTTCTCCAGGCATCCACCTGGTTTTTATTTCTGAAACCAAATCTTTGCGCCAAGTCTGGTATCAGGTCGCTTTGCCCGACGGTTCAAAGGCTTATATTAATGGGAAGAACTGTGTAAAGGGTTATGGTGAAATGCCATCCCATGCCTCTACGCCGCCTGTATCTGTACCAACTCCCGCGCCAACGCCCTTGCCGGCCCCTGGGCCGATTGAGAAATCAACCACGGAATATTTCAAGCGAACCACCTTTACCAGAGCAGTGGTTACTGTGGAGGTGGAAAATAAAACAATTTACGCACAAAGCGATTTAAACAGCGATGTTCTTGGCGAAGTGGGTAAAGGGATCTCCTTTGAAGTGGTCCAGGAGCAGGAGGACTGGTATCAGATCACCTTTGGACAAGGAGATATGCCGGCGTGGATCACCAAGGAGGGAACATCGAAGTTGGTGACAAAAGACACAACCCTGACGCCAGTGGGCAATTCAGGGCAATTGTCAGAGGAAAAACCGGAAAGCAAAGAACTGATTATCCGGTTCAAAAAACCAAAGGACGATCAGCCGGGATTATATCTTGAAGGTGATTTTGGCGGAACTCTCTTTTCCCTTTTTGGCAAGTGGAAGGTGTGGGCCGATTCAAAAATTGACGAGGTGGATGACTCCACTGAGACATACAACTTTAAAACCAACACTTTTCCTGCAATGGGCCTGTTTTTGGGATACAAAGACAGGCGTTATATAATTGGCGGAGAATTTGTCACACAACATGGTTACTTTGATGTGGAGGATTACGATGACCACTTTTTTTATTCCGTTTATCGTCTTGGACCTCGCGTTCGTTACTATTTTTCCATGGGAAAATGGCGCTCCTTTGTTGATGCTTCGATGAGCTACGCCCAATCCAATCTGGTTCATGATTCCTTTGAAGGCAATTTGGCCGGCATGGACCACTACCTTATAGGTGCCGGCGTGGGAATTGTTTACCACAAACTTGGGCTGATAAAGGATTTTGCCCCTGACTATATGGAATATGGGTTTTTGCTCCGCACTGATTTTATGGGTACTTTAAAAAAGGAAGAAATCTTTAAATCAAAGCAAATGGATATCAAGGCTTCTTATGGATGGATGCCGGTTGCCCTTTATCTGGTTTTTGGCAGCAAATTTTAGGATGGCAAAACATAATTGACAGGATAATTCATGAATGACAGATACAGCAATCGCGTTGTTTTGCTGGCAGGCGCCATTGTCCTGCTATTTTCTTTTTTTTTGATGATGGTCAACTGCGCTGATCCGCTGATTGGCGATGGCGATGGCGATGGCGACGATGATGATGAAAATAATTTCTGCAATACTATCTGCCACAGGATTATTGACTGCGACCTAGTTGAGAAATCAGGGGCTTACAGCATGGTGGATTGTCGCGCCAAATGCAAAAACTGGCTTCAGGGCTTTGGTGATTGTTTTGAGCAGGCGTCCACCTGTTCTCAGTTGGCGACTTGTCTGGACCTGTCATAAGAGCCCTTCGCGCCTGAGAAACCAGACGACTGAAAAGAAAATCATTACAAGCAAATAGCTCTTGCGTAACCATTGAGTAACAAGGGGAAAGGATGTGTCTTTTTGTTGGGGCGGCCCCCGGGGGCCGCCCAATGCAGGGCAACCACAGGGGGTTGCCCCTACGAAAACGGAATG
>CAYSHR010000715.1:0-2081 GCA_964430795.1 uncultured bacterium | reverse complement strand
ATATTTAGGACATTTTCACGCCGTCGCTAACAATCGTACGAAAACAAGCTTTGGAAGACGTAAACCCTATATTTTTTTCGGAATGTTATGCACGTCGATTTTAATCATATTATTGCCAAATTGCATCTCTTTTGGATCTGTGATCGCCCTTTGCGGAATTATGTATTTTTCACTTCGAGTCGCCGAGACACCTTATCTATCACTCCTTCCTGATATTACACCGCCACACCAACGTAGTACTGCCAGCGGCATGATGAACTTTTTCGGCAGTGTTGGGCTTATATCATTTTTTGTGATTGGATCTCAGATTTGGGATACTTACCCAAATTACCTATTCTATATCGTAGCTTGTGTTTCTTTTATTTTTCCGTTTATGGCAATTTTAATCCTAAAAGAACCTGATGCTGTAAATGAAGTTATAAAATCAACCGGATCTGCTGAAACAAAAGGAGTTTTCGGTTATCTACATGGAATAATACAAGAAATCAATGTGCTCAAATTTTTTACAGCCCAATTTTTCTGATGGTTGGGCTTTTGGATGAGTAGCTCCTTTCTTACACTCTTTGTTTCGGAATCCCTAAAGATTCCAGAAGGTAGCACCTTATTTGTTCCGATGCTTTTTTCCATTGTGGCGACAGTTTTTATGTTACCGATGGGTATTCTGGGAGATCGGTTTGGACGTAAGGGAATCATTACCGTAATGCTTGTTCTATGGGCTATATCCGGTGCCCTTATCGGGCTATCTCAAAATCTGATGCATGCTATCATTATCGTGGGTTTTTCAGGTATTCCCTATTCAGCGGTCTTCGGTGTCGGTTATGCCTTTATGCTGGATCTTATTCCTGTTGATCGAACAGCTGAATTTGTGGGATTCAGCACCATCAGCGTAGCTGCTGCACAAATCTTAGGGCCTTTGATAGGGGGAAAAGTAATTGATATTATGGGGTACAGACTCCTTTTTCCAACGGCTTCAGTGTTAATGATTACTGGCTTGATTATTCTTCAGTTTGTTCATTCTCGAAAACTTTTGTAGAGAATAAACTTCTTCTCTGCAGTATGTAAAAAGACAAATGATTTAGAATGAAAGGAGGGTCGTCATCATGAGCCAACTAAATGGATATGCCGGCAAGGTTCTGCGAGTAAACCTTTCCAATGGAGGTGTGGATACGTTACCCACAGAGAATTACTCTGATCTCTATCTGGGAGGTCGGGGCCTTGCGGCAAAAATCTACTGGGACGAAACACCCTTTGGCGTTGATGCGTATGACCCGGAAAATCGGCTGCTTTTTGTTACGGGTCCGGTAAGCGCAACTACGGGTTTCTGCGGTTCCCGGTGGCAGGTTTGCGGCAAGTCTCCAATTCACAACCAGTTTTCCTACTGCAATATTGGCGGCGCCTGGGGTGCCATGCTAAAATATGCCGGCTACGACGGCCTTGTGGTTCATGGAAAGGCGGACAAGCCTGTATATCTTTGGATCCAGGAAGATGGGGTCCAGATCAAGAACGCCCAGCATCTCATGGGCATGGGCACTCTTGCGTGCCAGGAGGCGTTGAAGGATGAGCTGGGCAAAACTGCCCGGGTAGTCACCATTGGGCCTGCAGGAGAAAACAAGGTGGTCTTTTCCACTTTCCTGGCAGACAGCGATTCCAGCGGGTCAAGCGGTCTGGCGTCCGTCATGGGATCCAAGAATCTCAAGGCCATCGCAGTAAGGGGTCAACAAAAGGTGAAAGTGGCGGACCCGGAAAGATTGGAGCAAATCAAGGAGCGGGTGTTGATCCTAAGGGGCACCCCTACAACTGAATTTCGCTCCACCTCCATGATGGTTCCCCATGACAAACTGAGGCACCAGATCTGCTTTGACTGTGCAGGAGGATGCATCCGTGTCACTTATCCGGGAAAAGACGGCAAGCGGCGTAAGTTCATGTGCCAGTCTGCCATCTTCTATGAAACCCGGGCCTATCGTTACTATGGCGAGTACAATGAGGTTTCCTATATTGCCAACAAGCTCTGTGACGATTATGGATTGGACACCCACGGAGTTGAAACCCTGATCATGTGGCTGACCCGATGTCAGAAGTCA
>CAYSHR010000714.1:0-2087 GCA_964430795.1 uncultured bacterium | reverse complement strand
CATAGTAGTGTTATGATTTATTTATCACCTTTACTATTGAAAAAGGTGCCTATTTATTTCTGCGATAAAAACTTCCGGGGTAAAAGGATTTTCAGTATTTTATGAAGGGAGGTGATTGAGCAACAAGATCACTCCAGTTGTATTTCTGTAGACGAAGCAGGCGAATTTGACAATTACTTTTTGAGGGAGAAAAAATGAAAACATCCAGAATACTATATTTTATCCTTATGATTGCCCTTATGATTTCTTTGACAATAACCATGGGTTGCGGTGGCGACGATGACGATGACGACACCACCAACCCACCTGATGACGACGACGATGATGACACTGTGCCCGATGATGACGATGATGACGATGATGACGACGACGACGACGATGACGACGATGATGATGACGACGATCATATAGACTATGACTCTCTTTTATGTGAGTTACCCGATCCTGAAACTCTGGGCGACGGAAATCTCACAGGGGGAGGCGCCATAACTGATACAATAAAAGTCTATGTCTATGACGATGGCGACTGTGCCGCTATTCAGGCCGCCAATGTCTATCACGGCGGCGCGGCATATGTAACTGATACCTCCGGCTTTGTTTCGGTGCCTGTAGCAAAAGCCGCGCAAACCGTTACAGCCCAAGCCGATGGTTACTGGTCCTGGACATATAAAGCTGATGCCAACGTCATGTACTTCAGACTTCGCCCTGATGATTACGGCAACACTTACACTGACGCTGTCGGAGGCGAATTTATGGATGACGGCGCCGCTGTGGTTCTTAATAATCCCACAGGTCTGGGATTGCTGGCCAATCCTCTTTATCTTGGAGTGGTTATTCCCGGAATTTCCAGGGCTTCAATCCTTTCGGCGGATTTTGACGGCTTTCTTGCTGAGACTACATGGCCCCTTGATGTTGATGGCGATATAACAGACGTACCCGGCAATTTGTGGGCGCCGGCATTCTCCATCGGTATCCCCACAGTGATTGATATTTTCGGCGCCAATGAAACATACGCTCTGCCCGTTGCCGCGGGAATCACTGAGACTTCCATCGAGGGAATGGTGTTTGGCATTGAGGTCGGCACCGCCCTTCCGACTCTTGGAGAGATACTTGCCATAATCGGCTGCGTAACTCCCTATCTGGACCCACTGGATATTGGCGGTATTTTAAGCTGCATAACATCACTCCTTGAACCTCTGTTCAACGAAGGGCTTTACTTCGAGTACGCCGGCGCCAATCCTGATTGGGATGGAACAGGCGCGCCGGATATGGACGTTATGGCCCCTGACCAAACCGCGACCCTTACCATGAACGGCGCTTCGGCTAATGACGACTACATTGCCGCTCTTTTTGCCGAGATTCCAAACAGGGCATTGCTGCCCATGGCTCTTTCCATTGTTGATGATTCCGACGAAGCGCCTTTGGAGTATGTGGACTATCCCAGCGCCAGGTATTCCACCGTGGCCATAAAAACAGACCTGCTCCAATCAGCTCTTGTAAACCAGAATATCTCCATGGCCTTCAAATACACTGATGACGTATCTGACTGGGCGGGTGGAGTGACATTTAACGATAGCGACTTCATGCCCTATTTTGATGACGCCGCTTCTTATTGGGATGACGTGACCGCGACGGTTAACTGGGGCCTTGAAACAAAAGCCACAGCCGATGCCTATTACGTAATCTACATTCCCGATTCAGCCACGAGCTGCCCGATGAATGTAGCGGCTCTGCCTGGAACCGAGACTTCATATACGCTGCCTGTTGATCTTTGCGCCGCTCCTTCGGCCGCTGATATTGTAGTTGTGGCGGCTATTGATCTGCCCTCCGGAGAAACCCTTGACAGCTTTAATCCTGTTGAGATTCTCAATTATGACAGCGCCACTATGAGTCTATGGGTAAGCGTAAGCATTATGGATCTCCTGAGCGGATTATAAAAATCCGGTAAGTGGTTTTTTAAGCCCTTTTTATAGGATGAACTTTCAGCGCCCGGTATTTTGCCGGGCGTTTTTTCTTAAAACTCCAAAGAAATCCCCATATTGGAAAAGCCGGTCTAACTATATAAAAAAAGAGAAAATTAAAAAAAT
>CAYSHR010000713.1:0-2089 GCA_964430795.1 uncultured bacterium | reverse complement strand
CATTCATTATTCTTGCCTCCTAATCACTCCAACCGAATTTATAAAGAGGATTTCACCGTCAATGGATGTTCGCCAGATGATATCCTGAGCGTTTTCCGTTAGTCGCCGGTATCTCCTCTCGCTTTCAGCAAGGGCGAACATTGTCTGCTTGCGTGATGTAATATCCCTTGATATGCCAAAGGTGCCGGTAATATTGCCATCAGCGTCATAGAGGGGCATCTTGACTGTATTTACCCAGGTTGTTCGCCCATCTTTCCATGTTTCTTTCTCTTCTTTCGAGATCGTTCCGCCCGACGCCTGAATTTTCAATTCATCTTCCCTGGCCTGATTGGCGTGGTAATCAGAGAAAAAATCGAGGTCTGTTTTCCCGCTTAATTCTTTCGGATCGTTTACTCCAAGCCATTGTGCCTGAGCTTTATTAACTGTGGTAAAGCGCCCTTTTATATCCTTGAAATATATGTGATCAGGAACGTTATCCATGAAGGTTTGAAGCAGATATCTTTCGTTCAGAAGCTCAAGCTCAATCTCCTTTTTATCAGTGATTTCCCTGGCGGATGTCAATACGGTTTCCACATCATTATTCTTGTTAAATTCGGGAATCAATAGCCAGTCTATCCAAATGCCGGTAGGGAGTTGAAACTCTATTCTATTTTCCTTGCCGGTGCGGAATACCTTGGAAATGGCGCTCTCCCAAATATGTACAAGGGCTTTTGGAAAACCCATTTCAGCGTGGGTTTTACCTATAAATTTCTCTGCCGGTATTCCTGTGTCGCTTTCCACTTTTGCGTTGACATAAAGATGACGATCATTTTTGTCAAAACGCATTATTGTGTCTGTGTTGTTTTCAACAATGGAACGAAAACTCTTTTCCGATAGAGATTTTTTGGCAAGCTCATTTTCAAGCTCTTCAATTTTTATTTCAAGAGCATTTACGGCGCCTAGAATTTTCTCCATTCCGGTTTCTGTTTTTCCATCGTTGTTGTTTTTATTCATGAATACTTTTCAACCTCGTGGCACTATACCGACAATCCAAAAGCCCCGGAATCTTCCATCTCAAATAACATTATAAAAATGATTTGATTTTATAGCAACAGATTCACCAAGAGGGAAAATCTTTCCATTCCAACCGACCTGATTTAAAACCTGTTGAATTCCTATCTATTTGTCGTTAACAATATCAACGTCAATTCGCCGGCCGCAAAGGGGCGGGCTTGTGCACCAGACCGATTCAATCTCGATAACCCCCTTCTTTCCAAACAGAGAATCTGAAAAACCTGTAAAACGTCCTTTCACCTGGTAACTCACCGGCTCAAAAGTCACTACATTGACAGCTACATCAGTGTTCGCGGGCATCTCCTTAACCAATCTAGACGCCGCTTTTGTCCCGAATATCAAGGTCCCGTTATCAGAAGGGCGCGCGCTCAATATGGGCAAACACACCGGGTAACCATCTTTTTGAATATAACACAAAATTTTTACTGCCGCGATGCGATCAAATTTTTCCGCCACAGGCAAGGGCATTTTATCCACGGCATTGTCTCTGGAAAATTTACCTTTTGTCATTCCCGTAAAGGCATAATCCGCGAGAAGGGACAATTTTCCAACCCGCCCTTTATCAATAAAATCTTTGATATCAAGTTTGCCCACATTTCTCACACCAGTGTAGGCGTTATATCTGAAAAGTTCGTTATTATTAAATGTATCAACAAGAGGACCGTTCTCCTCCCAGCCATTAAAATCAGTGGTCATTGCCCACCATTGAAGCTCTTCAGTAATAACAATGACCCCGGTTTTACTATTTTTATCCAGATTGCCGGCAGTCTTGTTCAGAAGAAAATTGGCAAAAGCCATTTTGTCATTACCGTGGGGCATTATTGTAGCCACCAATACAACATTGGGCTTTTGGTCTGCTCCCACCGTAGCCAGAAATTTCGGCGTCATCTCATCAGACAAAGCTTTGTGCGGTTTTTCGTCAATCCCGTTATTCATTTTCCGTCAAGCGCCTCTTTTTGTAACTCGTCACTTCCTGAGGGCGCTTCGCGAAGCGCCCCGTCTATTAATAATTAGTCACTCGTAGATCATCTTTCGT
>CAYSHR010000712.1:0-2089 GCA_964430795.1 uncultured bacterium | reverse complement strand
TCCGCGAAGGGGGCAGGACTGTAGGCGCCGGCGTTGTAACGAAAATTTTGGAATAAAGGATAAAATATCATGGCAGGTGGTTCCCGTGACGTAGTGATTCTGGCGTGCAGCAAATGCAAGCGCAGAAATTATACAACTACTCGTAACAAAAAGAGAAACCAGACAAAGTTGAAATTGAAAAAGTACTGCCCTTTTGATCGTGCCCATACTCTTCATAAAGAGACCAGATAGCGGTTATTGGGTTAAGGGGTTCTTTGTTTGGATATAAAAAGTGATTTTAACCGGTTGGGTTTTCGGTTTTTTAGATTTTATGCCTGTTATTACTGAATTTTTGGTTTGACAGTAAAAACTATCGGAAGATTTGGGAAAAGCAATGTCAAAAAAAGGTGAAGAGAAGTTTAATAAGCGTCGCATGAAAGTAATGGAGAACGCCCGCAAAGCCACCATGAGGAAAAAGCGCGGTTCTTCAACCACCAAGTCCGGTGAAAAAATCGGTCTTGCCAAAAGGACCACCAGCTTTCTAAAAGATGTATATCGCGAACTCAAAAAAGTTAGCTGGCCCAGTCGCGCTGAGACCACATCTTCCACCTGGGTGGTGCTTATCGTGGTTTTCATCTTTGGTTTCTATTTTGGAATTTGGATTACATCATGGGCTTTTTAGTCAATCTGCTTCTTAGCGGATTTGATATCGGCGCCATTACCTAGTTAGCCATTAGGAAGGATCATCGGCATGGCCATGTTCTGGTACGTTGTGCATACATATTCAGGTTATGAGGCAAAAGCCAAGCTCGCCCTGGAACAGAGAATGAAAGCGGCGGGCAAGGAGGGTTTGCTCGAGGAAGTTCTGATTCCCTCAGAGCCTGTTGAAGAGAGAGTTAAAGGGCAGAAAAGAATCACCAACCGGAAATTTTATCCGGGTTATATATTGGTAAAAATGGAGCTCAACGATGACACCTGGCACATTGTAAAAGGCACGCCCAGGATAACGGGCTTTGTTGGATCGAGCAGAAATCCTCCCAGTGTTCCCGAGGATGAAGTTACTAGAATCACGGATAAAATAAATGAAGGGACTATTCGTCCCAAGCCCAAAGTAGAATTTGAGAAGGGCGAATCGATAAGGGTAACCGAAGGGCCCTTCGCGGGCTTTGCCGGAATTGTGGAGGATGTGAAACCTGAAAAGGGCAAGCTTCGCGTCCTTGTATCCATTTTCGGCCGCGCCACTCCGGTTGAATTGGAGTTCTTCCAAGTAGAGAAAGCATAATTTTTTTTAAAGAATTGATACAGCTTCATATCAATTCAAAACAGGTCGTTATGACCCATAAGTCAAGGTGGAATTGAGAAATGGCAAAGAAAGTTATCGGATTTATCAAGTTACAATGCCCGGCGGGAAAAGCCACTCCATCCCCTCCTGTTGGACCTGCTTTGGGGCAGTACAGCGTTAATATTATGGAATTCTGTAAAACATTTAACGCTAGAACAGCAGGTCAGGAAGGAATGATAATTCCTGTTGTCATTACAGTTTACGCGGATCGTTCATTTACATTTATCACAAAATCCCCCCCGGCTGCCGTACTTTTAAAGAAAGCGGCGAGTATTGCCAAAGGCTCCGGCGTTCCAAATAAAGAGCGAGTGGGGAAAGTAACCTGGGATCAGGTGCGGGAGATCGCCCAGACCAAGCTCGATGATTTGAATACTGATGATATTGAGCAGGCAAAGCTCATTATCGCCGGTACGGCACGGAGCATGGGCATAAAGGTCGTATAACCGCGCCGCAATCGAAAGGATTGCGTTATGGCTAAACATGGAAAGAGATATCTGGAAACAAAACAGAACATTGAGAGAGAGAAAAAATACCCCGTTGAAGAGGCGGTCGCCCTGCTTAAAGGCGGCAAGTTGGTGAAGTTTGATGAGACGGTGGACATGGCTATTCGTCTTGGAGTAAATCCTCGTCACGCGGACCAGATGGTAAGGGGCGCCTGCGTTCTTCCTTATGGAACCGGCAAAACAGTGCGGGTTGTCGTTTTCGCCAAAGGGGACAAGGAGAAAGAAGCCGGCGAAGCCGGCGCGGATTTTGTTGGAAACGAAGACC
>CAYSHR010000711.1:0-2090 GCA_964430795.1 uncultured bacterium | reverse complement strand
TTGTAAAATCCCCCATCCTTAAATTCTGGCTGGATTACGACGAAGAGGCAGATGACCTTAAAGCCGACAACCTGGAAGAGGCTGAAGACGGTGAGCTTTTCTTTTCCAATGATAACGGCCTCACTTTCAGCCAGATTTATGATTATGAAGCCGCGGGATATGACCAGGGCGGATTTATCCACATACAATTCATTGACGCCCAGAACGGCTGGATGACCTTTATCGGATTAAAAAGCGCCACATTGACAACGGATATTCTTTACACTAACGATGGCGCCTCAACCTGGAATAAAGCCACCCTGCCCACTGATGATGGTGCTGAAGGAGTAGGCGCGCCTGGCGAATGGCTGGCTATGGACCTTCACATGAATAACCTTAATTTCGGTTTTGCCGTTGGTTACAACATCTTCACAATGCAATCGGTTCTTCTGGTTACCAACGATGGTGGAAAGACCTGGGAATTCGATGACTACGCCGGTCTTGGAGAACTCAGAAGGATTGAAATGACAAGCCACAGGCGCGGCTGGGCTTTTGGCGGCCACCTGACAGTGGTTTCCTTTACCAATACCGACAACGAACCGCCTGTCGCGGACGCCGGACCTGACAGGGTTGTAAATCCCGGCGCCACCGTGGAGCTTGACGGATCAGGCTCTTATGATCCTGACGGCGACGCTATTGCCTATTTCTGGGAACTTACCGAAGGCCCTACAGCTACCCTTGACGATACGACTGTTTCCAATCCCACCTTCGATGTGGGCAATGAGGATGTCTGTTATACTTTTAAACTCACAGTGACTGATGAATTGGACGCCCAGTCAGCACCCGATTTCGTCACAATAGCGGTTGGCGACGCCGATTGCGAAGGCTCTGATGACGACGACGACGATGACGATGATGATGATGACGACGAAGATGATGACGATGACGATGACGACGATGACGATAAAGGATGCTGTGGCTGATTTTCAACCTGCTTAAATCAATAAAACCCGCGATTGGAAAGTCGCGGGTTTTTTTTTACACAAGTGGAGGTCAAATTCGCTTCAACCACATCGAGGTCCCTGCTGGGAAAACCGGTGAGAAATGGGGCTGGTTGTTTTTTTGCAAAAAATAGACATGATTGTTGCAAAAACACCACACTTTTTCAAAAACTATCGGATTTTTACAATTTTTAAAACAGGAACTTAAGAAATAGCCATGGTAACAATCTGTTATTTAACGATCTTTTCAGGGCAGAAATATTTATAAATATCCACAATATATGGCATATACCTTGCTTTTAAATTCCAGTGATTGATTTTTTAATATATTTCTATGCGTAATTTTTGGTGAAAATTTCCTTTCTTTGAACAATAACGGGGCTTGTGATGCATCTTCAACACACTATTAATGTGTCTGTAAGCTGTAAAGGAATTGGGCTTCATTCGGGCGGTGAAGTTACAATCAACATACATCCTGCTCCCGCGGATCATGGTATTGTATTTGCCAAGGTCGGACAGGATGGACAAAAGCGAATTAAGGCTGACTTCAAGAACGTCGGAGGCACCAGTTTTGCACGACATTGGTTGGCAAAGACTTCTATATCTCCACAGTTGAGCATCTTATGAGCGCCTTCGCGGGCATGGGCGTGGATAACGCTCTTGTGGAAATTGATGGCGATGAACTTCCCATAATGGACGGCTCCAGCGCGCCATTTGCCATCCTTCTCCAGTCAGCGGGTCTTAAACGTCAGAAAAAATTCCGAAAATACATACAGATTCTTGACCCGGTAATCGTTTCCGAAGGGGATAGAATGGCCGGCCTTTATCCGGCAAACAACTTCCAGGTAAGTTATTCCATCGAATTTCCCCACCCCATGATAAAAATCCAGAGATTTGACGCCGAATCCTTCTCCCCGGAATTCTTCTATTCAGAGATCGCCGGTGCCAGGACTTTCGGCTTTCTTTCAGACCTTACCATGCTAAAGCAGAACGGCCTGGCCAACGGCGGCGGCCTCAATAACGCGGTAGTAGTGGGAAACTACACTGTAATCAACAAGGGCGGCCTACGATTTCCTGACGAATTCGTCAGACACAAAGTCCTTGATGCCC
>CAYSHR010000710.1:0-2091 GCA_964430795.1 uncultured bacterium | reverse complement strand
TTCCCCACCACCGCAGGCATCCATTCACGTCTGACCCGACCGATGCCGTGGTGATGCGAAATTCCGCCACCACCACTAATTGTGGCTTCAATGACGCGACGCCAGCAATCATGATAAACCTCTTTCATTTTTGACGCGTCATCCACTTTGGCAGCAAATGTGAAGTAAAGGTTAATGCCGGATCGGTAGCAGTGGGAACTATGTGCTGATGCGGTTAATATATTGTCTACCTGATTAAGGGAAGAAACAGCATTGTCGTAGATCTTTCCGATGCGATCCCATGTAGCAGCCATTTCAATTGTATCCAAAATGATATTATTTTTCAGGAAACTTTCAAATGTCGGGACGTGGTTCCGGTCATGAAGCCACTTTGTAACTGTTTCAACAGGCGCCTTGCTGCAACCGACATCTTCAGCAATTTCTGAACATTCGTTTATTTCCGCCAGGACTTGCCCGGTGGGCCCTTCGTGTACCATAATGATCAGAGCGTCTTTGTCCCGGACATGGTCTGGAAAATTACGTTCAACTTCCGTAATGTCGTATTGCCGCATCACCGGAGGCGTCCAGCCGGACTGAATAACATACCGCTGCAGTTCAAAGCCTTTTGACATTGTAGGGGCATAATAAGCAGTGTAATCCTGCTTCTGGGCTTTCCAACGCAAGGAGAAGGTGACCGAACAGATGACACCCAGGGTTCCCTCGCTGCCAATAAACAGTTGTTTCAAGTCCGGTCCTGATGATGCACGGGGTGTCAGACGGGTGTTAAGGACTTCACCGTTTGGCAATACCACCTCAAGTCCCATGACCATTTCTTCAACACTGCCATAGGCACTGGAGAACTGCCCACATGATCGGGTGGCGACCCAACCGCCAATGGAGCTGACATCAATGGACTGGGGGAAATGACCGATGGTCATCCCTTCTTTTTCCACGGCTGCTTCTGCATCCGAGCCCCTGACCCCGGCTTCAAATGTGGCCAGGAGATTTTGCTTGTCAATTTTTCGAATTTTCTTCATGGAGCTCATGTCAAGAAGGACGCAATCTGAAGAGGTGATTACGCCACAAACCACACCGGAGCCCAACCCGAAAGTAACCAGAGGGACTCTGCCTTCCCGGCAAATGTTAACGATAGCCACAACATCTTCAGTTTTTGCCGGAGTTACAACACAAACGGGTGTTGGTGCCCCTGATCCCTGGAGATCTGACAGTTGACTTAAAACCGAATAATCATGTCTTCGTTCCATTAAAAAGTCTTCATCTGTTTTGACTTTGTCAGATCCAATGGATTGAACTAATTTATCTATAATTTGATGTGCCATGTAACTTGCTTCTCCTCACCTTTCGGTTATTTTATAGTCAAAAAAATTTGAGTCATTGAAAATTCAATGACATCGTTAATTCAATACCTTAAAAAGATCCGTGCCTATTTCGCGGCACATTTCCACTTGACGGACACGTTCCTCATCGGTCCAATCAAGAAGTTCAGCCATTTTTTCAGCAACTGATTCAAGGGCGTTAACTTTATTGTCATTATCAAAATACATTCTTGCGCTTCGCCTGACCCAGTAGTCTTCAAGTGTGACAGCACCTTCATGTTTTACTGCAAACTCGATTTCCGAACACAGGCCCCGGTTCCCGGTAAAAATATCAAGTGCATCAGAACCGTAAAGTATAGACGCTCGTTCCGCTTCAATCTCATTTAATCCAAAGCCTTTGAGCTTTGATATTAAATCATCCAACGAACCGCTGAATTCCCCTCCGGGGAGGGGGACTTCACCTGTTCTGGATATTGACACCTTTCGTCTCAGATCCTTTTCGCAACGGCTTCCCACCCTTTCTGCCATGGATCGGTAGCTGGTCAGTTTTCCACCGGCTACTGTCAGCATGCCTCCCGGTCCTTCTAAGATTTCATTTCGTCTTGAAATCTCAGATGGCTTTTTGCCCTTGGCGCTCAATAGCGGTCTAATCCCTGACCACAAGGCAACAATGTCTTTGTTTCTGATGGGATCTATTGAAAAAACGGTATTGGCTGAATCAACCAGATAATTTATATCCTCTTTGGTAATTTCTGGCCAATAAGTCGGTTTTGGA
>CAYSHR010000709.1:0-2095 GCA_964430795.1 uncultured bacterium | reverse complement strand
GCTTTGGGTATAACATAGGCCCCTGATAGAGCGGCAGTAGCGGCGGAAACAATAACGCCTTTCAAAAACCGCCTGCGCCCCTGATGGATTTCCTTCTTGTTTTTTTGATTATACCATTTCACTTTAAGCAGACCCTACGCACCTGGATACTGTTTAAAAAACGGACAATATATACACCTTTGAAACAGTGGCGTCAAAACAAAGACGTCAATGTTTTTTTAACTTATTTTGACTTCCAAGTCTATGAAATCCATTGAAATATCGTAATTGTTCAGTTACAAGGGGCTTTTTAGAAAAGCAGGGACATTGAGATCGGGGTACACGATCCCCATTTCCCAAATATCATTGACAATATCAGGCATTGTTGAGAAATGCGGTCATGTCCCTCGATCTCAATCCTTGCCCCCTTGTCACTGAACGCTTACGAAATATCCGATTCATTATCAGTAGTTGATTTGAATCTTTCCCATGAGCCTTTCAACTCGTTTATTTTCCACTCTGATTCTAATAGTTTTCGATTGAGAAAAGGCAACAAGGCCGGCAGGCGCTCCTTTTGGTTTTGTCACATATTTTCGTCGGGTGTAACTTACGTCTCCTACCCCTTCTTTTGACAACTTGCTATGCAACAGGGCAAGAGTCGCGCCATCAAGGAGTGTCTCCTGTTTCAGTTCTCTGTTTTTACCAAGAAGTATCACAACGTGGCTGCCATGGGCGCCATGAACATGGAGCCAATAATCGTTTCCCCTGGCCATTCGAAATGTTACCTTGTCGTTCTCCTTTGAATTTCTTCCGACCAGAATCCTGATGCCGTCGGCAGAGATAAATTTCTTTGGACCAGACGATTGTCGCTTTTTTTTTCTTTTTGTGGATTTCTCAACAGGAAGAATTTCCAAATGTGTCAACTGATCCTCAATGTCAAGCAATCCGCCATAGGATTCGGTTTGGTCAAGATCGCCAAGATATGTTTGATAATCGTAAAGAATGGTTTCAATCTCCCTGATTCTTTTTCTCAGGCCTTCCTTTTTCTTCTTATCTCTTTTGGCTTTTTTAAATATGAAGTCAACATTCTCGACGCCTGATTTAGTCGGATCCAATTTCAATTCAATTTTTGGCGCCCCTTCTTTAAAAACATCCTCAACTAAAATGGCGTCGGCGCCTCGTTTTATTTTTCCAAGGTTTATAGAGAGCAACTCGCCCTTATGTCGCAATACCGCCGGGTCCTCACACTTTTCCAGATCATTTCTCATTCTGAAAATATATTTTTCGCTTCTTTTTATCTCTTTCTTTATTACTCTCTTCAATTTGGCGAAAAGGAGATCAAACTCATCTCTCTTTTCAAGTTCTTCAAAATACTTCCATGGTTCTGCGCCAAACTCTCTGGCTTCAAGTTCCTTTTGGATTTTTAGAGGAGGCGGCGGTAAGTAGTCAACACCTTGAGTCAGTTTTCTGTATAGCGCCGCTTTGGGAAAAAGAACCGAGATTATTTTATTATTTTCATCAACAATATAGGCGTTTGATCTTCCCTGAAAAAGCTCAACAAATAATCCGAAACTTGCGCCGCCTTTTTCTGTCCATATTGTGACTATCCGCTCTCCGGGCTCAGAGGCAATTTCCATTACCTTTCCATTTTCAAGATATTTCCGCATTGCCATGCAAAAATTGGGTGGAATCATCGGCGCCGCCGGCTTTTGGGGATAGAAATGAATTCTTGACAGCTTTTGATGGAGGCTGACAAGTAACCAGAAGCTTTGCCCTTTTATCCGTATGGAAAATTAGATATCTCTATGGTTGGACATGAATATTTTTTGCAACCTGCCCCCTGTTGCTTTTTGGGAAATTTCCCCTATAGCGTTCTTAATCTCCAGGTGATTCATACCCTTAATTTCAGAAGAATCTACCATTTTTAATCAAGCTCGACGATTTTATTGGTTTGTCTGAAGTGACCCACATTGATAAGGTCAGCAGCGTCATTGTATCTTAAAAATGATTTTATCGGGTTATGAACGTGGCCAAAATGGACTGTCTTTGGCTTGTAAGCGTCAATGTATGACAAAAGATCAATTGAACCCTCTTCATCCCTGTTTGCCAGAACATC
>CAYSHR010000708.1:0-2095 GCA_964430795.1 uncultured bacterium | reverse complement strand
TAATAAGACTTCCGATGTCCATGTACATTTTTCCAAGAACGCCTCTGATCTGTACATCAGACTCAGTGATTTTCTCGCGGATGCTTTTTTTCCACATTTTCTCCATTTCACGTCTCTCTCCGATAACACCTTTGGTAAGCTTATCTTTCAATGGCTCAATCATGGCGTAAGGGAGTACGATGCTTACCCACCCCTTTAAGCCTTCAACCTCAATATTCGCGTTAAATCTCACAACGATTTCCGTTGGGTGAGCCATGCTTACAAACTGGGCGTTAATCTCGGTTCTATCAAATTTCGCGTGAACCTCAAAAATATTGCTCCAGGCGTTTTGCATCTCCGCCAGAGCTCTCTCCACAACCTTGCTTACAATGCCCTGCTCGATGGATGTAAAATCCCTGCCTTCCACTTTGAACTTGGTGTTGCCCGGACCCCCGCAAAAAAGGTCAACCATGAGAAATATAAATTCAGAATTGAAGGTCATCAGACCCGAACCGGCTAAAGGCTCCATGGTAAATAGGGAAAGGCAGGCGGGCATGGGAAGGTTAATCAGAAATTCCCTGAATTTAATAAGTTCTATAGTAGTGGGCTCAACATCCACCACTTTTCGAATGTCCATGGTTAATACGCTTCGAAAATCCCGACAAAATTTATCATGTATGACATCAAGCATGGGCATCTTTCCACGCATGATCCGGTCTTGATTTGTAAGATCATATTTCTTGACTTGACCCTCTTTATAAACAACCTGGGAGATGGAAATGGGAGCTCTTTTGCTATTTTGACCCTGTTGTGACTTGCCATTTGAACCTTCCGAACTCGATTCCTCAACAGACTCGTCGGTCTCCTCTTCCTCTACGGCATTTAACAAGGCGTCAACTTCATTTTGAGAAAGGACTTTGTTCATTTACAATCCTATTGAACGATAAATTCGGTGAAATAGACATATTTTATGGAATTGGATCCAAGAATCTCATTGGCTCTGATTGCCACTTCCTGGCGCAATTTAATTTTTCCCTTTATGTCTCTTACCTGGCCAAAGGTTTTGCTTGAAAAAAGAGAGATCAGAACATCTTTCATTTTCGCCATGTTGGCTTCACAAGCCGTAACGGTTGCCTCATCCTTAACCTCAAACTCAACTGTGACCTTGAGATATCTATCCGTGTCATCGTCCGCGAGGTTGACCACAAAAGGCTTTATGGAGACCATCTGTCCGACTTCTTTCGCGCTATTCTCCACCGAAGACGCCTCTACTGCGCCCTGGGCTGAAGTGGCCGATGAAGAGTCGCTGGAAAAAAGCCCCAGGCCAAAAGCCGCGCCGGCGCCTCCAGCCAATAGAACCACCGCCCCGATAATGATAAAAAGCAGCTTTTTGGACTTACCGCCTTTTTTCCCTTCCTGCCCATCTTCGGCAGCTTTTTCCTCTTTCTCTTTGGCTTCATTCTCCGCCATCTTTTTTTCTCCCATTCGAGTCGAGATATTGACGATATGTTTTTGCGGAAAATATGAAAAGCAAGGGCTGTGCCTATTTTTCGACATCAGGTGTCTTCGAGGGGCCATTCTGAGCATTCACAGCTTATGTTGTTGATTTTTCAGGTTTTATTTTATCGACAATGGCAACATCAATGGCAATGGCTGATTGTTTTCCGCCATTTAAAAGGAAGTAAACGTCGTTGCTTTGACGTTTTATCTCTTTCCCTGTCTAAAGTTGGACAACTTAATATTTTAGAAAGTTCTTGTTCGGAAACTCTGACAAGGGCATTGGTCAGGAATTAGCGGTTTTTTCCAAGGTCAACCTGGTCCGTGATTTTGTGGGGCTTCATTATTAACGGATCAAAGGCAAAAATAAGAGCCATAGCCTTATATTGGCGGATCAGCGGGCGGGATTCATCCAGTTGATAAAAAATCATTCTCCCCTTTCGTTGAAGAAATGAATAATCCCTGTTAATTTCCCCAGGAATTTTTTATTATCTCCTGGGAATTATAGCGGAACTATTTGCAGGGCGCCCTCTTGGGACGAGTATTTAATAGGTATGATGTCCCGAATGGCACTAAGTTAAGCTCCGGTAACATTCATTAATTGTTATTCGTGGGCAAT
>CAYSHR010000707.1:0-2098 GCA_964430795.1 uncultured bacterium | reverse complement strand
GAAAACGAGATTATTCTGAACAGAGAGCAGAAAGAGGCTATTAAGGAAATCAAGAAAGCGGTTGAAAAAGCCGCCTACAGTCCTTACCTGATTCATGGAATTACCGGAAGTGGGAAAACCGAGGTCTATATTCAGCTTGCCAAAGTCGCGTTGGATATGGGCAAAAAAGTACTCATTCTTGTGCCGGAAATCGCCCTTACTCCTTTGCTTGTTTCTCGCTTTGTAAAACGGTTTGGCGCCAGGGTGGCGGTGAGCCATTCCGGCCTTTCAAACACTGAGCGATATGACCAATGGAGGCGCATGGCTCGCCAGGAGGCCGATCTTTGCGTTGGAACAAGATCCGCTGTCTTTTCTCCTCTTGGGAACCTTGGTTTAATCGTGGTGGATGAGGAGCATGATACTTCCTACAAGCAGGATACGGGTACTCCATATAACGGCAGGGATATCGCCCTGGTCCTTGGGAAAGCATCCTCCTGTCCGGTAGTTCTGGGCTCGGCCACCCCTTCTTTGGAAAGCTACAACCAGGCCAAAAACGGTAAATATAAGCTTCTTGAAATCACCAAAAGAGCTACAGCCGGCGCCTTGCCCGAAGTGGAGATTGTCAACCTTGCCATTGAGCTTAAGAAATCAAAAATGAGGAAGAAAAAATCGCTGGAGAAGAAAGAATCCGACTCCTTAAAAAAACTTCCAACCGCGAAATATGCTTTTAGCCGTAAGCTAAAAACCGCTCTTGCCCGCACTTTAAGAAACCGAAAACAGGCAATATTGTTTTTAAACCGCCGTGGCTACTCAACTCATTCTTTCTGCCTGGAATGCAAGCGCCCTGTGATGTGTCCAAATTGCGACGTTTCTCTAACCCCTCATTTTAACGGCAAAGAGCTTATATGCCACTATTGTGATTTTAAAATGAGAGCCGAAACCGTTTGCCCTCATTGTGGCGGCATGAATTTCTTTTTGGCCGGACTTGGCACTGAGCAGGTGGAAAAATCCGTAGCGAAAAACTATCCCGGGGCCAGGGTCGCGCGCCTTGACAAAGATACAACAGGGCCAAAGGGCAGCCTTGAAAAAATCCTGATTGACTTTGGCAAAGGCAAATACGACATCCTTGTCGGCACCCAGATTGTAACTAAAGGGCATGACTTTTCCAATGTCACTCTCGTGGGCGTTCTTTGCGCTGATTCAAGTATGTATATGCCCGACTTTCGTGGTGCTGAAAAAACCTTCCAACTCCTTTCCCAAGTGGCCGGAAGAGCCGGAAGAGGCAATGAACCGGGCAAAGTCATCATCCAGACCTTCAACCCTGACCATTACTCAATAAAGGCCGCCCAGGGGCATGATTTTCAGGATTTTTTCAAGATGGAGATAGAAAGACGGGCCTCACCCTTATACCCCCCATTTGTCAGAGTCGCCCTGATGCGATCCAGGTCGAAAACAAAAAATGAGGCAAGAGCTTTCCTGATAATGGTGGCCAACAACCTGCGTCAATGGGTCCGGGATGAGAAAATAGAGAAGGTGATAATTCTTGGCCCGGCTCAAAGCGCCCTTTCAAAAATCCAGGGTCATTATCGATTCAAACTCCTTGTAAAAGCCCCTTCGCCCGGAGTGCTGAACCTTGTTATGCGCAAAGCCGAACTTATAGCCGTCAAATGGAAACATGGAGACATAGACTGGAAAATCGACATCGATCCCCAGAGCGTTTTGTAAGTTTAACCCGCACATGAATTCCGGGGATGCCTTGGAATGGCGCTAAGAGAAGGGTTTAGGGGCAAGGGTTAAGTAGAACATTATGAAACGCGCCCTGCCGATACAGCCTTCTACTTGGCACGCCGGTGTCGTCGGAGTATTGGGCACGGCATGCCGTGCCCCTACGGGCGATAGCGTGGGTAAATGCCTGGGCATCCATTTAATGATCTGCCCGGAAACAAAGATTGACAGTTTCTCTTAATCCGCCGTCCTCTGCCTACCCTCCGCAGGGACCGGAATCGTCATCGTCATCATCGTCGTCGCTTGTGTCATCGTCATCGACAGTGTCATCGTCATCAACCGCGTCATCGTCATCGACAGTGTCATCGTCATCAACCGCGTCATCGTCATCGAC
>CAYSHR010000706.1:0-2111 GCA_964430795.1 uncultured bacterium | reverse complement strand
TCGTCGTCGTCATCATCGTCGTCGTCGTCATCGTCGTCGTCATCGTCGTCATCACCAGGCGGTGGTCCATCCAGATGGATTACGCAGAAGTTTTTATATAGAAAAGTTGTGGATGTTATTGAGACATTGATGGAGATTTCGGTGTCTGATGACAGTTCAGCACAGTCGGCAATATTGAGCATCAATTTAAATTCGCCGATCAATTTCCCAGGCTCCATGTGATAAGAGCATTTCTGATAGGAGGACCCCAGGGGACATCCTGCTATGGGTTCAAAATTGGCGGCGCCGGTGTTGCTGAAATCGAATGATCCTGATATTTTAAAGCGCTCACCCTCGGCTACTCTGTTGGAGGTTCCAAATACTCCTGAAACGCTCAGATAATCCGAAGCATTTTCCAGGTCGCCACATTCGATGTAAGCATTGGGGATTGGAGACAATCCTTCTTCTGAAATATTACATTGATCTCCATCATCATCGTCATCAGCAGAGGCAGGTTCTTCCAACTCCTCTTGTTTGCTATCAGAACAGGCGACAACAAGAAACCCGGCGCAAGCGATTAATAGCAAAAGAAATGAAATAACAATTAGATTTTTTTTCATTTTCTCCCTCTTCAGGTTCATACAATCCATCTTCTTTAGAATACGTAATGAATAGGGAAATTACAAGTGCGGGGATAAAAAAAGTTTCTTTCACTATTTTGCCCTTATTCTTTATTCCATGGAGTCTGAAAAATGGCTGATCAATCAAAATCACGGGCATTTATTTTGGTATGGCAATTGCTTTTTATAAAGGTGAAAAATAGGTTCCTTGCTATGTAAGTATTTGAAATAGAAGACTAAAAATTATGAAATCATCTGGTAGATGATCAAATATTGTGTATGAAGTCAGGACAAAGTGTCCAAAAACAATACACATTCTGATAGCAAGAATGATTAGCAAAATCCGGTTTTTAGTTTAGGGAGCGGAAAATGGTAAAGAACTCAAAAAAACCCGCGAAAATCCTAAAAGTTGAGAAGAGAATGTCTGAAAAATCGGAAAACAACTACTATTTTCATAATAAAATCGGCAAGGCAATTCCATCAAGCAAATTTCTTTTTGAGAATGAATCGGGAGTAAATGTTCAAGGGCATATGACCTCAAAAAGCATAATGTGCAAAGAGAAAATTCTTGTGGATGAAGGCATCTCAACCCAGGGGTGGATACGAGCGAAAAAAATTGTCACCCGATCTATTAAGGCGCCCTTTTTTGAAGGCGCCATGGTTAATCGGTTTGTAAACAACACCGGGATATCTTTAAATAGAGGCGATGTTGTTTTACTGGCCATATCCACCTTTATTTGTCCAGGCAATACAGGTGAGATTACAATTTTTCTGGAGGCGGTCTCTTCAGAAAACGCTGAAGATGGAATACTTGCCGGAGTTGTAGTTGGCAACGAGGATATAGGCGCAGTTGGATATGATGATATTTTACCTGAAAAAGTTGGGTTTGCCTGCATCAACGGAATTTTCCCCATGGTGAAAGTTGATTCTTTCAACTTCACAATTGATAAGGGAATGATGCTTATAGTGGGACCCATGTACAAGGCGGTTCCATCTTTTGCCGCGGAAATTCTCGGTATTTTACCAGTCAAACTCGGCATGGCGTTATCATGCGCTGAAGAGGGCGATAGCTATGTTCCGGTTTTGATTCAGCCATCTCGCGGACTAACATAGACCGGCGTGCAACCGGCGGCAATAACCCGGCGACACCAGTATGCAAAATAGAAGGCTGTCATGGCAGGGCGTGGAAACGTGGGTCATCGGCGAGCCACCGGAAGCAATAAGCTTGCCCACATTTCTTCCGCCGGACACGGAATGCCGTGTCCCTACAATTGTTGGAATCAAAACTTATTGGCGCCGGTGCATCCGAAAAGTTCTGCTAGAATCGTGCTTGCATAAGGAGGGAGAAGCCCATTCTGTTTGTAATGTCGCTATCCTCAAAAACCCGCTTTCTTCCTGACTCATCATCAGTGGTTTCATATTTTGTACGGTTGTTGTCAAGGGTATAGCGAACTTCGCCCTTCATTGAAAAGAAGGGGGCGACATCCCATTTTAGTGTTGATTTAGCGGAGA
>CAYSHR010000705.1:0-2116 GCA_964430795.1 uncultured bacterium | reverse complement strand
GTTGGCAGATAATCAAGGTCCGCAGATGGATGGCGCGGGTCACCGGGATAAAAAATATTCTTTAAAAGCAGGAGAAAAAATATGGCACTCAATTTGGATTCGGTAGTCAAATATATCCCTCGATTTGGCAAGGAACTTGAGGATTATGAAAAAGGTGAGAACGAAAAACCCCTCACATTTCATATAAAAGTTATGGGCGCTGTTGCTTTTCGGGCTTTTGCCGCGAAAATGGCAAAGCTTGGTGAGAAATCGAAAGATAACAGGTTCGGCCCTGAGGAGGATGAATTGTATCGGGAGATTATCGCCGGACACGTTATAAAAATAGAAAACTTCTATATTGACAGGGCGGCTGTAACCAATGGAGAGGAATTTTATAATCACCCCGCTGTTCCTAACGGATTGGTTCTTGAGATTGAACAAGAGATAATTGAGATGAACCGGATTTCAAAGGAAGAAGCAAAAAATTAGAGATGGTCGTCGCGGCCAGGATTGAGTGCGCCTGGCGCTGCGACGACCATGATATTGATCCTGATATTACATGCGCAAAAGATCCATCATGGCAAAAGGAACGTAATTGCCGTGGTGAAACCGGCAAGAAGCAATTATTTGGAGGATGGGAATTTGATGTTTGCCCTGTTCGCTGGCTTGCCCGCCATCCTATGGAATCAATGATTTTCCATCTCTATTATCAATGCTGCGGGGGCACCCTGTTAACAGAGGCGGGCGCCGTTTCGCCAATGATTCACCTGCCTTTTTCAGGGGGCATTAATGAGCAGCCGGCGGTTCTTCTGGATGCCTTTGGAATTATGACCCTGTCATTGTCATCGTTGTCAGGGGATATTCAGAACAGGCAAAAACCTTGATTCCATCAGCCTTACGCCCTTAGGAGATATTTATGTCAAACAACTCATTTGATGAAATCCAGCATGATTTGGATTCATTTGAAAATAGAATTAAACAGAGCAATACGGCACTTGAAAGGTCCTATGAGGCTCTTTATTCCAGTAGGGAATCGTTATTAAAGCTGGGGCGGCAAGAGAGTGAGATTGAAACAAGGAGTAATCGAAAGCGAATAGACGCCGCGAATAAACTTGGAGATCAGCTTATTCGAAAAGAGAAAGTAATCCATCAGGAGAGGATGAGATTGTTTACCCTTTACAATCAGCGGATTGTGGAAGACTGGCTTGGCTAAACAGTTGGGTTGGCGGATGTGACAAAGGCGACATTTCAGGAATAATTGGGAAACCTCTCAACAGGAATAAGCGAGGAACTTGTAGAAGGCGCTTACGACTGGAAAAAAGCAATGAAAGATGTCCTGAAGGTTATGATTCGAATGACTGCCCAGATGACAATAATGAAAACCATATCTCTTGCCACAGGGGGGTTTCTCGGGGGATTCGGCGGCCTTCTTTTTCATGATGGCGGCAAGGTGGCGCCTGGCAGCGGTAACTCGCCAAGGAGATATCATAGCGGCGCCATGATTAGAAGAAATGAAGTGCCGGCAATTTTGGAAAGAGGCGAATATGTGGTTAACAAAAGGGCGGCAAGGCGCCCTGGCGCCCTTGGCCAATTGGAGAAGATAAATAACGGGCAGGATCTTTCCCTGGCTCAGAAACAATCTGATGTTCACAGAAGCTATAATTTTACCATCAATGCCATTGATTCAGCCGATATGGAATCAGTCATTTATGGAAAAATCATTCCCCTTTTAGAAGAGGCTGAGAGAAGAGGGGCTTATAGCCCAGGCCATTTTTCTTCCTGAAACCCCCTATACAATTTTGGAGATAAATTATGACGCCACCGGAATATCCTGAACATGTATCAAGAGCCATGTGCGAGCTTCGCCATAAGCAGGTCGAACAAGAGATCAGGCGAATAAAACAGGACACTGAAAAGATTAACGACAGGCTCTGGAAAATGATGATCATGATTATTACCCAGCTTCTTGGAGTATTCGGGATCATCTTAAAAGGTTGTTCGTTCTAGGAAAGAGTTCTTTTAAAAACAAGAAGGGGATAAGAGATGCCCAATGAGTTTTCTATATATGACGATGAGATAAGCGGCGATATTGAGGATAAGCTGGAATGGTCTCCGGCGACTTTGATCACAGGTTATG
>CAYSHR010000704.1:0-2126 GCA_964430795.1 uncultured bacterium | reverse complement strand
TCTGTAGTTGCAATTTATAACCATTTTGCTTTGAGAAACCCGGATAGACCCATAATAAATATACTCAGAATCTCAGGAAGCGGTTCCCCAACATCTTTCCAACCAGTCTGAAACAGGTCCCAGAGACGGACATTTCCAGCATAAAAGAAAAACCTGAGCAGGCAGTATTCACATACATCCGTGCTGATTGCCAGCGATGCCATGTGGGCGTAAAGGGAAGGGATAAACGGGGGGATCACAGGGGCATTGGATGCGCGGCCTGTCACATTCTCTACAGTAATGAGGGGTATTATGAGGGATCAGACAAATGCTTCTCAAAAGAGAAAAAAGGCCATATGCTCGTACACACCATTCAGGCTACTCGCGAGGCAAAAGTAAATATAAATGGAAAAACTTATACTGGCATTCCTCATGAAACTTGTGCCTCATGCCATAACAGAGGCAAGCGGGTAGGGGTTTCATATCAAGGACTGATGGAATTTCCCTATAGTACTCCCTTTAATGTGAATGGAAAGAAACAACCAAAACTTCATACCAAACAATATCTGTATATACAGGATGATCATCACCACAACCCAGAAAATCGTGAAGAAAACCCTGTGGGAGGCCTTCTCTGTCAGGACTGTCACACCACAAACGCCATGCACGGAAACGGAAACATCTCGACCACTACACTTGCAAACGTGGAGATAGAATGTTCTGATTGCCACGGCACACCAGAAAGATATCCATGGGAACTGCCCCTTGGCTTTGGCGATGAATTCGGAGAAAGGCGTGACATAAACATTACAAGAGGTATTGCAAACGAAGCCCTTTCAGTCCAGCAGGAATTTGGCATGATTTATTCTGCTGAGGACGGCTATTTGTTGACTACAAGAGGAAATCCTTTTGGAAATGTAGTACGAATTGGGAATAGGGTTTTCGTCCATTCTGCAAGCGGACTTGATTTTGAGGTCCCAACTCTGAAATCAATTTCGCTTAAAAACTCATGGAAAAACCCCATTTCCGCCATGGTCAAAGTAAAAAAACACTTGGACACGATGGAGTGTTATACGTGCCATTCGACGTGGGCACCCCAATGCTACGGCTGTCATGTAAAAGTAGACTATTCAGAGGGCAGGAGTACTATTGACTGGGTCAAATCGGGAAACAATCAATATGCGGATGGTCATACCGCCGAATCCAGGCGGGATGGAAAGGCGCTAAAAGAGCCGGGTGAAACAAGCGAAACCCGTTCTTATCTTCGCTGGGAAGATCCAGTACTGGGAGTAAACGGTGAAGGCCGTGTCACCCCCATCATTCCAGGCTGTCAGCAGATAACAACAGTTATAGGGCCTGACGGAAAGACCTTGGTCAACAATAGAATATGGCGCACACCTTCTGGCATGGAGGGTGGTGGCAAGGAAGGACAGCGGTGCATTGATATGGCCCCTGCCGCACCCCATACCACCACAAGGAAAGCACGCTCATGTCCCTCCTGCCATGCTTCAAGCAAGGCATTGGGTTATGGAACACATGATGGCCGCTATATGAAGAGACCTCTGAATGATGTCTATGTGGACGTAGCTACGTCAACGGGAAAAACCGTCAGCGAAAAGGCGATAATACAGATTGCCGCTATTTCTGACCTGCCCATGGATTTGGATCAGGTCGTTACCCCCGATGGGAAGCAACTTCAGACAGTGGGACATCACTGGCCGGGATCACGCCCGCTTAGCAACAAGCAACGCGACAACATGGAAAGAGTGGGTGTATGCCTTTCTTGCCATCAGGATATTCCTGATGGCACGCCCTCAATCGGTATGCTCAAAAAGATCAGAAAAATAGCAGGCACAACCCCCTCGACCGATGAAGAACACCAAGGTCTTGTTCAGGATATCACTCGTATCGCTACCAGAGTTAAAGTTTATGGCCCAATCGCTGCCGTTATTGTCCTGGCATTACTCGTTTGGTTTTTCTTTGCCCGCAGAAAGAAATAACGTTCCGGGTCAGTGAGGCTTTTATTTCTATTTTTATTTCAGGAAAGAGGATGCGAAATTCTTCGATAAATTAATTCTTGGGAGTAGTAATGTAATTAGGGTTTCCTGAAAAAGTTTGCATGATCAAAAAGGCGCATGCATAACAGG
>CAYSHR010000703.1:0-2130 GCA_964430795.1 uncultured bacterium | reverse complement strand
GAAAAAATCCAAAATTCGGTCCTTTATGCAAGCACTTAACCGGAACTTACTGAGTGTGTTTGGGTTACCTAACGAGTCCATCTTTGCAAGCGAATTGGGACCTCTGGCCTTTCGGTTTCGAATTGTTTGAAGGATGCGATTGCGTTCAGCTTTTTCAGGATTCTTTTTGCGGTATTGTTTCCAATAGCCCGGATTCGCTTTGGCCCATTGTTTCTGGCTGATTTTTTGGCTGGCATTGTAAACAGGGTCGATCTTCATTTTGTGCCGTTGCCAGTCGGCCTTCTTAGCCTTTTGACATGCTGTTTTTTTGCAGGCCGGCTGATTCTTGTGTCTTGGGCTGGAATCAAAAAAATCGCCGCAGTAAATGCACTGGATCTGTTCCATAACCATCTTCTCCATATTTAAGAAAATGGCATGAAAACAACGGAATCATAAGAATAACAAGGGAATAAGACGAATTATAAGGATTCTTTGTAAACAGTTTTTTCTAAAATAATATGGGTGGCCTTATAGGGTCGGTGGGAATGGTATAGAACTACTCCGGTGATATTGGTAGGGAATTAAATCGGTGTTTCCACTTTTTCTGATACTACAGGTTGTGTTCTCATAAACCGGTCGGTGTCTATGACCATAATGAATAATGAAGATCAAGAAGTGTTATTCGTCGAAGAGACAAAAAGGCAGTTAATTCCTGACGACCAATAATATAAAAAAGCAATTTACCTTTCTTGCACCCGAAGCAAAATCGGTCAAACTTGTTAGAAGTTTCACCAATTGGGTACCAACGGACGACTATTTGATGGAGCGTAACGAGGACGGGACATGGACAAAGACTATAGCCCTTGAGCCAGTCAAGTATCAATACAAGTTTATTGTAGATAATACGTGGGTTGAAGATATGAATAATCCCAACTCACTTGAAAATCGCTTTGGAGGCAAGAACTCCCTGATAGACGTACACTAAAGTTCGTATTGCCAAATGGAAAAAAAGAGCATACGCAGGGAGCGGGAGGATGCATTTTCATTATGGATAAACCCGGGCACCTTTCCGGAGAAATAATGGTAGGGCTGGTCGCAGATGTCAACGAGCGTAAGCGGCTGGAGAAGGTTCTGATCCAAAGGACAGAGGAGAAATAATTATGGTAAAAGGACTAAAAAATCTGGTTGTTGACTCAATTGATAAAGGTAACACTTCCATCCATTGAGGATATTCATAAATCGATTGCAAGTTTACCGCTTGAGATATTAGCAAAAGTCGCTCCATTTGCTGATTCCGCTAAAGGTGTAAAAGAAGTTCAGGGGGATACGATAAACAAACTGTATGACATGATTCGTACTGTAAATCAAAAAATCAGCGAACTTGCGGAAACATACTTACAAAAAAAGGAGAAACAAGGAAAGGCTCCTGAAAAATCCATGCCTAAGATAGCTTAGTAATTATTTGTAGTCCTTCTGAGTGGGTGGCTATCTCCTGGAATGAATCGGAATGAGTGGCCGATTTAAATCGGAATGGGTGGCCGGAATGCGTCGGAATACTCATCCTGGCAAATAAACGAAAAAGGCAAGGGCCGTACAGTTTTTGGGTTCCAAAATAGTAAACAAATGGTATGGTTATATTTAACGTTAAAATATATCATCGTCATACAACATAAGAACAGAAAGCTGAAATTATAGCTTGCATTTTGATCCTACTATTTATTGCCCTTTATGGTTCTTGCTTTAATTTATGAGAGAAATTTGGAACCTATTTCTCCTGATAATATTCATCTAAATGTTTTGAGAAAAATTCAATTTCACTCTGAGTTCCGTTCACAAAAGAGGTGTGGAGATAAATCCACAGGGGAGAGATATAACAATGCATTATGATACGGCATTGCGGGGTTATACCTCCAAACGTGTGGAGGAGATAGGTCCGCCGACATCCTTGTAGGAATCCCTTGTTACAACAATGAGAGGACCATTACCCATGTGATCCGGATGGTCACCCACGGCCTTGCCAAACATTACAAGGATCAAAGGTCTGTGATCTTTATCGCTGACGGGGGCTCGACCGACGACACCCGGGAGGTAGCTAAAGAGTTCCAGATCAAGCCCTGGCAAGAGAAAATCGTCTCTATATACCGGGGGCCA
>CAYSHR010000702.1:0-2133 GCA_964430795.1 uncultured bacterium | reverse complement strand
GACGATGATGACGACGACGATGATGACGATGATGACGATAACAACGACGATGATGACTCTGCCGTTGAGCCTGACTGTGATCTAATCATGGAAAAGGGATACGATATTTGCGAGAAAGAGTTAGCTGATGGGCAGGGAAACAGGTTTTCAAAAGCCCAGGCCATTGATACTTGCGAGGATGGGGGTGACTTCTGGATATGCGCTGAACAGTGCAGGATAGACAATAATTATTGCGATGATTTTGTTGCCTGCGTTAACAACTGCCCCGGCTCTTTAAACTTCCAATAGGCAGGCGCCAAGAGCGATGAACTCAAATATCATGTTTCTATTCTCAACCCCCCGCTTCGGGAACAACCAGCTCATCTTTTGCCATAAACCTGGATAGAACCTGGGCTTCCTCGTGAAGAACAATGTTGTCTCCCACCCAGAGTTCGCTGGGGACCTTTTTAGCAATAACGCTTTCGTCTCTCGGGCTTGGAATTATGCCAAGGCGATTATTCGGCTTGTTATATTTATCGGAGACATAGGCAAGCCCCACCTGGCCGTTTCCTGTAAGGGTGCAACTGGTGACCGCGCCGATGACCCTGCCGCGCCGGTCAAGAACCCTGTCGCCCTGGTTCAATTTTCTGGCGCCGTAACTGACAATCCTGAACCGTATCATGGACATATTCCGTTTTCCCTCGGAAGCCATGTGGGGAGCTTTCCCGATAAAGAAGGGTTTATGAAGCTTCACATAAGCGGCGTACCCGGCGCCGGCGGGGTTAATATCCAATTCCCCGGCAAGTTCATGTCCATAAAGAGGGAGCCCGGCTTCTGTTCGCAGAGAATCCCTTGCGGCCAACCCACAGGGCTTGATCCCAAAAGCCCGGCCAACCTTAAGCAGAGACCTCCAGAGTTTAACCGCGTCATCAGGATGAATATAAAACTCAAAAGCAATCTCCTCTCCGGTATAGCCGGTGCGGGAGAGTATCATCTTTATTCCATTGATCCTACACTCGATAAAACCAGTTCTTGGAAGCTCGGTAATGTCGTGAACCAGTGCCGGATCATCACCAACCATGGTCAGGATTACATCCAGAGAATTTGGCCCCTGAAGAGCCATATCCATTTTACTTTCTGAGCCCACCGATGGATTTTTGAGGTTCCTGATAACCGCCTTACCGTCTACCTGCCTCAGAGAGTAATCATTGTCGATAATGACTTTCCCATCGTTCACTGAATTGAGCCAGTTCCAGTCTTTATCTTCATTGGCGGCGTTTACCACCATCATGAATTTCTCCTGGCCTCTCCTGTATAGAAGGCAGTCGTCAATGGTGTTTCCGTCGGCGTCAAAAAGATATCCGTACATTGACTGGCCCGGCGCCATCCACGCGGCATAATTACTGAAAACCGTATCCAGAAATCTTGTGGCGTGTTTGCCTGAAATCTCGAATATGCCCATATGCCCAACATCGAAAAGACCGCACGTATTTCTGACAGCCTTATGTTCCTCGACAATGGAAGCGTACCTCACCGGCATCTCCCAACCGGCAAAGGGCACCATGTAGGCTTTTTTCCCAAGTTTTACATGATCCTCATAAAGGGGAGTGCGAAGTATTTTTTTCTCCTTTTGTACAAATTCCCATCTCTTCTTTCTACTCTCGCCGTTGCAATATTTAATAAGGGTCGCCTGCCCGACAAAGAAAGTCTTTGTAAAATCGAACCAGTGTGCAAAATTATCCTTTTCGATATATTTTTTTGCGTGAATTCTTCTTTTGCCCTTCATCCAGGTGGCAAGACCAAGTTCCTTGTGGGTCATATCCCATGGGTCCTGGCCGGCTTCGGTGACGCCTTTTACTCTATTTAGCGCAAAATAGACCTGATCAAACTTGTCGCCTCTGGCAACAAGATATATTCTCTGCTGGCCGGCAAGGTCGGACCTGAAAATCGCCAGGGTTTCTTTTACAAGACGCAACACCTGCCCGTCTTTTAAAACCTTTACTTTTTTAAAGGCGCTGATAAGGGTCTCAAGAGCCTTGGGGCCGGCAAGTCCAATCACCCGCAATCCATCTTCCGCAGCAAGGTCCCTCACCGTGACAGGTCCCTCGACCTTGGCGTAATGATCCACCTTGTCAAAGATGGAATATCCGTCGG
>CAYSHR010000701.1:219-2135 GCA_964430795.1 uncultured bacterium | reverse complement strand
GGCGCCAACTAATGTAAGCGGTCTGTAATTCCCCATCGCCGGGCGCCTGGTTTTGGTGATCGTAAGGATCCAGCCAGTCATAACGCCCCCATCCTGAAAAAACAAAATCAAGACCTGGAACCCCCATGTCATAAGCGCCAATTTGGGCATATTGATAGAGAGCCAGATAAGAGTATTTTTCCCCATTAAATGATTGGGACCAATAATAGGGCATGGTCGTGGATTGCCCTGAAACGCTTTCTCCATATACAAAAGACGAAAACGTCAAAATCAAAAGTAATGGGAGAAGAGCAACCAAAGCAATTCGTTTTTCTATTTTTTTACTACCTTCTGATAATTTCACTCAAAAACCTGTCATCAATAGTTATTTCGATTCAAAAGAAAATTAAGATTACTAAATTACTTCCATATGGTAAAGATTAAAGAAATGAAATAGTTAACCCTTCAGTGACCCGGAGAAAAATCCTGGGGCAGGCGGAGTCTTTTTTTATAGTGCGTATTCATTGTATTATTATATCTGTTTTTATGTTTCTCTTTTTATTTACGACACCTCTCTATGCAAAAATACCCGCTAAAAGCTGGAAATTGAAAGATGCTGACTGCCTAAGATGCCATACGAATATTGACATGGAAAAATTCAATAAGTCCATTCATGGGTCTGTTTCTTGTACCGATTGCCATTTTGATCTTCCGCGTATCAATCCCATTGTAAATATGGAAAAAGCGCCGCACCATATTTCCGCTATAGGCAAATCAAAAACTTCAAGGATTGAGTTATGCTTAAAATGTCACGACGAGGATTCCTATTCAAATAAAGGGCATAGCGGGAAAGTACTAGAGGGAAATAGCGATAGCGCCGACTGCGGCGATTGCCACGGTGTTCACTATATTACAAAGATTAAGAACAACAGGGCGGCAAAAAGCGCCATTTCAAATTCGTGTATCAACTGCCATGGCGACAAAATAAAAATGGAGAGAAATAATCTCTTGACTTCTCAAGTCAGAACCTTCCGTAGAACCTACCACGGTAAAGCCCATTTTTTAGAATCGGCGACTGCTGTCGCGGGCTGCGCTGACTGTCATACAGGGCATAATATTCTTCCCGCCCATGATTCAAATTCAATTCTCACCGAAATAAACCAGGTTAAGATATGTGGAAAATGCCATGAGAATTCAAACGAAAACCTTGTGAAGTTCATCTCTCATCCGGATGTTCTTGATAGAAATAAATATCCTCTTCTGTTTTATATATTCGTAATCATGTCTTTTCTGCTGGTCTTCAATTCATTCATATTTATCCAACATACGGTTCTCTGGTGGAGAAAGAGCTACGTTGAAAAACACCGCCTTAAAAAATCTTTTGCCAAAAAAATCCCTGTCAAAAAGAACCAAGAGGATTACGTTGAAAGATTTTCTCCTTTTTACAGGGCGATGCATTACCTGCTTATGTTCTCATTCCTCGGACTTGTTCTTACCGGAATGCCTCTGCTCTTTTCCGGGTCATCATGGGCCCTTTTTATTATGAATCTGCTGGGAGGAGTAAAAGCCGCGGGGATTATTCACAGAGTACTCGCGGTTGTGCAATTCACTCTTTTTATTTTCGGCGCCACCCTGGTTCTTCGCTTTTTATGGGATCGTAAAAAGGAGGAAACCATCAGAAGCAGGTTCTTTGGCAAGGATTCCCTTTTTTTCAGAAAGAAGGATTGGCGGGACCTGAAAGCCAAGATTATGTGGTTTCTCAACCGTGGAGAGAAGCCTGAATTTGATCGTTGGGCATATTGGGAAAAAGTCGATGTTTTTGCTTTTTTCTTTGGAATGTTCACTATCGGAGGCTCAGGCGTCATCCTCTGGTTTCCGGATTTTTTTACTGGATTTCTACCTGGTTGGATATTTAATATAGCCATTATTATTCATTC
>CAYSHR010000701.1:0-208 GCA_964430795.1 uncultured bacterium | reverse complement strand
GGCTGCTGTAACAATATTTATTGCCCACTTCTTCAATACTCATCTAATGCCGGGGAAATTTCCCATGGACATGGTAATCTTTTCAGGAAAAATAAAAATGGAGGAACTGGCCAAGGAGCGCCCTCTATATTATAAACGCCTTATAGAAGAAAATAAGCTTCATAAATATAAAAGAAATGAGCCAAAAAGCACCGATAAGATGATATGG
>CAYSHR010000700.1:0-2136 GCA_964430795.1 uncultured bacterium | reverse complement strand
GAAGAGGTGGATTGGACCGGAGAATATGTGTTGCCCGCGGATAAAGAGACTTTTGCCAAATGGCTGGAGAAGACTCCCACAATCCAGGTTGACGACCCTTTAATCGTCCAGCAGATGCGGCAGATTATCGGATTGCAGAAAGACGCCGCGAAAATCTCCAGGCTTATTCTGGATTGGGTGTTTGAGAATCTTGAGAAGAAACCTCTGGTTTCCATCCCATCGGCAAGGGATGTTCTTGATATAAAGAGGGGCGATTGTAATGAGCATGCCGCCCTGTATACCGCCCTGGCCAGGGCAGCGGGGGTGCCTACAAAAATTGTTGTTGGCGTGGTTTATCTAAAAGGCGCCTTCTATTATCACGCATGGAACAGCGTTTACATTGTCAACAAGGAGAATAACAAGGGGCGGTGGATCGAGATTGATTCCACATATGGGCAATTTCCCGCTGACGCCACTCACCTAAGACTTTTGGAGGGTGGTCTTGACCAGCAGATTTCCCTGATGAAACTTTTTGGCAAGCTTGAAATTGATGTTATTTCATTTGAATAGATATTTTTGAGGCGTAGATGATAAAGCTAACCGATGTAGTAAAAAAATACACAAATATCGTGGCTGTGAATAATATCAGCCTCCAGATAAAAAAAGGCGAGGTCTTCGGTTTCCTGGGGCCAAACGGCGCGGGAAAAACCACCACAATAAAAATGATAGTGGGAATTCTTGCTCCAACATCCGGCGAAATAAGAGTTGACGGCATTGATGTGTTAAAGGCGCCGACAAAAGCGAAAAAATCGGTAGGCTTTATCCCGGACCGTCCTTATATTTACGAAAAACTTACCGCTATGGAGTTTCTTTTCTTTGTCGGCGGGCTTTTTGATATGGACAAGGAGCTGGTAAATAAAAGGGCGGTGGGGCTTTTGGAATTGTTTGAGCTTGATAAATGGGGAAATGAACTCGTGGAGCAGTTCTCCCACGGAATGAGGCAGCGCCTTATCATGTCCGCCGCTTTTCTTCACCAGCCAAAAGTGATAGTGGTGGATGAGCCTATGGTGGGTCTTGATCCAAAAGGCGCGCGCCTTGTAAAACGATTGTTTCGTGAAGCCGCCCAAAAAGGAATGACCATTTTTATGAGCACCCACACCCTCGAGGTGGCCCAGGAAGTCTGTGACAGGATCGCCATTATCAATAAAGGCCGGATTATCGCCTGTGACACCGTGAACGAACTGAGAAAAAAGAGCGGCACGGAAAAAGACCTGGAAGATATCTTTCTTGAGCTTACCGGAGGGACGGAAATGGTCGACACCATCCGAGTGCTGCGAGACGAAAGGTGATCTGATGAGAAAGGTGGTTCTTTTTATTATAATTATTGCCCTGGCGGCGTCATTTGGCTGCGCTGGAAAAACCGGTCCAAAAACAAAACCCCACAAGAAGCCCGGTCTTGGTCCACAGAAATTTATGGATGAGTATACTCACTATTATACCGGCCCTCTTCCTGCCGGATGGAAGCGTCTTTGGGGTTATGACGCGGACCTGGCATATTTCAACAAAGCCCATGGCGCTGTAATTATGGTCAACTCCACTTGTGACGTAACAAAAACCGTTCCCATAGTCGCCCTTAGAAACCATCTTCTTATCGACCTTACCGAGCGCCACATAGTCAGCCAGAAAGAGGTGCTTCTGGATATGAGACGCGCGTTACATACAACTGTTCAAGGACGGCTCGATGGCGCCCTTGTTAAAATTGAGATGTATGTTGTCCAGGTTGATTCATGTATTTATGATTTTGCCTATATTGTCAGTCTTGAAAACTACGAAGCACTGAAAGAGGACTTTAGAAAGTTTGTAAACCCTTTCCACGCCAAAAGGAAGAGGTAAGCCCCTACTGATGAAAAGCTATGAACGATTTCTATTTGCCATAGGCGATTTCATTGAGGGAATGTTTGAGGGTCTTGGCAAGCTTACCGTTCTTATGGGGCAGACAATCAAACAGACCTTTAGCAGGGGTTTTGAATGGCGTGAGACATTAAAGCAGATCGACTATCTTGGCATTCAGAGCATTTCCATCGCCATGCTAACCGTATTTTCCACAGGCATGGTCATGGCCCTTCAATTTGCTGTCGGCCTTGAGAGATTTGGGGG
>CAYSHR010000699.1:0-2136 GCA_964430795.1 uncultured bacterium | reverse complement strand
CCTTCGCGGAGCTCGGCCTGGGCGACCTGTCGAATGCCCTCTACGAGGTTATTCCTCTTATGGCGGGAATATTTTCTTTTAGCCTGGGCAATCGCCGCCTTATGCAAATCGGTTTTTTCGCCATGGCTCTCTGTTCGGGATTATTAATTGTGAACCATTATTCGCCTGTTGCAAATGTCATATATCCGGCCTGGGGATTGACGGTGGGGGTTTACACCATCGCCTTGTTTACTGTGTGGGGCGCCTTGCTTCCAGAAAAAAATCAGGGGTTTTTCCTTGGCGTGGGAATCGCGGCCTGCGCCTGGGTTGGATCAAGCCTGGGAATATCATCTTCCATATTGGTCACAAAAACAGGGCTGCTGGATTTTCCCTACTATTTTATCCCCGGCATAATCCTCTCGATTGCCGGCTTTTATCTTCTGCTTTCAAAAGACGTTTTTTATGATTACGCGGAAAAGGTAAAAATGGAGACAAGAGAAGAATCCGAATCACTTGAGACGAAATAGCTTCTTGTCAAACTCCATTACTTTTGGAGGCTTTTTCCCCTTACTTTTCATGATTATATGCCCTTCATCTTTAAGTTTCTCCGCCTGCCCTTTGGCGCCTCCGGGGAATTTTTCATTTAGGCTGCCATCATCCTTAATCACTCGCCAGTAGGGTGTGATTCTCTTTCTGCCTGATTCCCTGTCCTCCTCCGCGGCTTCGGCCGCGACGCGAAGGAAAATGCCGGCGGTTAACGGGCAACAGACATCAGCCTTCTTATCCCTGGCGAGTTTCTCTCTGAGTTGAGATGTGGTTAGGAGCCTGCCCTTCCTTACCTTCTTTACAAGAGTGTCAACATCTATAGGGCGCGGAATAAGCATCTTGCCGGCGCCAAATCTTTTTTGCCATCTTTCAGGCACATCCACCAGTTTCGCTTCCTGCTCTTTATTAAGCTTCTCCTTTGCCGTAAGTTTTCTTTTACTTCCCATTTTTTTCTCCCGCTTGATTTATTTCTTTACCAAAACGCTTTTTCAAAATTTCCACAAAAGCCCGGTCGCCCTTTTTTGATACTATTTCCAAGGGAGATATTTCCTTTTTGTACGCGATATAAAAAGTCGCGATAAGCATAATCCCTGTTATCAGAAAATTGGGCCATCCGTTAATAGCCCATTGCCCATCCCATGTAATCTGTAACTGATTCGAAAAAGGCGATAAATATGGTATGGGCCATTGGGCGCCATCAGGACCTCGCGCGCCAACAATATCGCATAAAAGATGTAGATGAAAAGCCGCCAGTCCAAACAAAGCCGTCTTGAATCTCTGCTTCGCGATAAAAAAGCAGCCAAGGGCGATCAGAATTCCAAACCCGATATTATGAGCCAGAACATGATGAAATTTGGACCACCATAATAATGGGAGTTCGGAATTTTTAGTGAGAGTTTCGGCTATTATGCCAAGGCCATCCACATCCGGAACAACGCCGGCCAATACAACCGCGCCACGCTCCCTTTTATTCAGACTGTCGCCATTTGCTACAACCCAGCTAATAAAAAAATGGGTAATGGGACTCATTGGCTTTTCGTTATCCTTGGTTTTTTATTACGCTTTGAAGTATACAGAACAGGAGAGCGTTTTAAAATCATCTTTTGGGCGGCATAAGCATATCCTCCTTGCGTGAAAACCGGTTTTAAGGATAAATGGACTTATAAACAATCCGGATAGTCGATGGAATTTAAACCTAAAAAGAAAATCCATTTTTATATTTCCATAACCGTAAGCCTTGTATTATTGGCCATAGTGATATTTATTGTCGATTTTGGCAAGGTTGCGCCCGCGCTACTGTCCATCAATTTCCAAACCCTGATTATCATCATGGTCCTTTCGGTTTTGCACCATGTCCTGATGTATTGCGACCGATGGCAAAGAATGCTCAAATACCTCGGATATGAATATACACTGGGCGAGGTTTTCCTGGTCCATCTGGGGACAGGCCCTTTCCACCTGGTAATGCCCATCCAGACAGGGGAAGCCCTAACCGCGTATGCCTTGGCAAAGAGGCGAAACAATCCTGTGGCTGTTTTTTTGGGAACCATAGGGTATGGAAAATATTTAAATCTTATAGCAACCCTTCTCCTTGTTCTGGCGGGCTTTCTT
>CAYSHR010000698.1:0-2136 GCA_964430795.1 uncultured bacterium | reverse complement strand
CCGGTAAAGATATTCTTCTTATATCGCAAGCATATACCGCCGGGGGAATGGCCTGGAGTGTGAATCACCTCAAAAGAGAGGCTTCCAGCTTCAATGGAGTCTCCATGGTCAAGTATTTTATCAGCGGGCGGGGAAACTCTGTAATGACCTGTAAGCCAGGCGCCAATGGAAACTCTCTTTATCCAATCCCTCTCAGCCGAATGAACCATAACAGGGGCACCAAAGAGCTTCTTTGCCTTATGATTGCCAATAACATGATCCAAATGTGTGTGGGTGTTGACAATGGCCGTGATTGACAGATTCTTCTGTTTTACAAAAGCCCGTACATTATTTAGGTTGAGACCCGGATCAATGAGCAAGGCGCGGCCGGTATGGTCACAAGCGGCAATATATGTATTGGCTTTTAAAAATCTTCCGGTAAATGCCTCTATTAACATCTTAGCCTGAGAGTAATATTGAAATTAGAAAATGGTAGGCGGAACAGGGCTTGAACCTGCGACCCTCGGCTTGTAAGGCCGATGCTCTACCAACTGAGCTACCCGCCTGAAGTTAGCTTTGCGATTATACACATAATTACAATTCAATCAACAAGTTCTCTATTAAACCAGGGGTTCAACCCCATCGGATAACCCTTTGGATTCGAAGTAATTTTCATCTTCGTTTTCATTGCTTTTTAAAAAAAGTCTATCCGGATCGTCAAGAACCAGAGTATTTTTTAGAACCTGGTCCATATGATCCACAAATACAATATCCATGGCGTTGAGTATTTTTTTTGGGATTTCCTTTAGGTCTTTCTCATTTTCCATCGGTATTACCACTTTCCTTACCTTGGCTCTGTGAGCCGCGATGATCTTCTCTTTTAGACCGCCAATGGGGAGGATTCTTCCTCTAAGGGTAATTTCCCCTGTCAAAGCCACATCTCTAAATACAGGAATTTTCAAAACCGCGCTGGCAATTGACGTGGCCATTGTAATTCCCGCAGAGGGGCCATCCTTGGGAATGGCGCCTTCGGGAACATGGATGTGGATGTCGATTTTTGAATAGAAATCGGGATCAATTCCAAACTTCTTTGAGCGGCTTCGCACATAGGATAAAGCGGCCTGGGCCGATTCCTGCATAACGTCGCCAAGCTTTCCGGTAATAAGGACTTTTCCTTTTCCCGGCACAATTGACACCTCAGTGCTGAGGATTTCACCGCCTACTTCGGTCCAGGCAAGTCCTGTGGAAAGGCCGATAAGGTCTTTCTGTTCCAGGACTCCATGGCGATGCTTTGGAACCCCTAAATATTTTGGAATGTTTCGTTTAGTAATCTTAACCTTTTTGCCTTTATTGCCCTTCTTGGCGTAGAAGCGGGCCACTTTTCTGAAAACGCCGGCCAACTCTCTTTCCAGATTTCTAACTCCGGCTTCCCGAGTATACTCCCGGATAACGCGGTATATGGCGCCATCTGCAATAGAAACACCCATCTTGTCAATGCCGTTTATCTTCATCTGCTTGGAAATTAAAAATCCTTTAGCAATGTGAAATTGTTCATCCTCGGTATATCCGGGCAGGCGGATTATCTCCATTCTATCCTGAAGAGGAGCGGGTATCTGCTGGAGAACATTTGCTGTGGTTATAAAAAGAATGTCGGAAAGATCGTAATCCACATCAAGATAATGATCATTAAAGGCGTGATTTTGTTCAGGATCAAGGACTTCCAGAAGAGCAGAGGCAGGGTCGCCCCTGTAATCCTGGGACATCTTGTCAACTTCATCCAGGAGAAAAACAGGATTATTGGATCCGGCTTTTCTTAAGGACTGAATAATTTTGCCGGGCATGGAACCAATATAAGTTCGACGGTGCCCTCTTATTTCCGCCTCATCACGAACACCACCTAATGACAGGCGAACAAATTTTCTGCCTGTTGCCCTGGCCACACTTTTACCTAAAGAGGTTTTCCCAACTCCCGGAGGACCCACCAGGCACAGGATCGGTCCTTTGATCTTCTTAACCAGAGATTGAACAGCCAGATACTCAAGAATTCTTTCTTTGACTTTTTTAAGGCCATAATGATCTTCCTCAAGAATTTTTTCAGCCTGGTCAATATCAAAATTCTCTTTGGTCTTGTCAAACCATGGTAGCCCCACCATGGTG
>CAYSHR010000697.1:0-2151 GCA_964430795.1 uncultured bacterium | reverse complement strand
CAAGGCCGGCCATTGTTGAGAAATGGGGTCATCTCCCCCGATCTCAAACCCTGCCGCCTTGCTCCCTTGTCACTGAACGATTACTTGTAAAGCTGGGATTAAATCCCATAGCGGGACATTAATCCCGCGTCAGTGAGTGGGCGAGGTTCATAAAATAAAGATACTTTTTCTGAAATAGCTGATGGACAGTCTCGTCGGCGAAAAATCTGCCTCTTGGAGTTAGAGTTACGGTGCTCTCACTATTTTTAAGCAAACCATAGTTGAAAAGTCGATGGAGTTCCGCGCTAAAATGTTCGTCAACCTTAAGTCCGGTGCGGGCATGGAATCTCTTTTTATACACCCGGTCATTTTTTAGCGGCGAAATAAAACTGCGCCTGGCCTCGGTTTCCCTGTCTCTGTATAAACCCCGGTCTATGGGCAAATGCCCTTGGTGAACCATTTGTCTATAGAGTTTAAAATCGCCGCCGACATTTTGAACAAAAGTCCTGTAATGGTTGGACCATGACGAAATACCTATTCCGATAACATTTGTAAGCAGGCAGCAATAATCCCACATGAACTGGGTAACATGTTTTTGAGAAGTGGCGAAAATTCGAGAAAAAAGCTGTTTGTATCCTAAGGATTCGGACATGACCATCCCCAGTGCTTTCATCAGATAGATGTTGTTCACCGAAGGGAAACTCTCAGGTCTATTATGAAATTTATCAATGATGTCGCCTTGCATATCTCCATGTCTTTTGATTCTCAATCGATAGAGGTGCCAGGCGTCGGCCCCTGATTCGCCTGCTGTGGCAATTGTTTTATGCCAATCTGAAAGGGACTGCCCCTGGTATCCGTAAATAAGATCAATGGAGACGCTGCCCATGCCCGCCTTTTTACATTGCTCAATTGCTTTAACAGCCTGGGCGCCGCTATGGATTCTGCCCATCCTGGTAAGAACATTATCCTCGAAACTCTGTACGCCCATGCTTATTCTGTTGACGCCGAAGGACTTGAGCATCTCAAGTTTCTTGAATCCATCATTACCCAACACCGAATTGGGTTCAACCTCGAAGCTGAACTGGCGGCAGGCGGCAAGATCAAAATAATGGACAAAATCAGTCAGCACTTTTTCCAACTGACCAAGGGAAAGGTAGGAGGGGGTGCCGCCGCCAAAAAGCACTGAGGTGACGGGAATGGGTTTTATTTCTTTCCACCTGGAAACAAGGTCCATCTCCATGGAAATGGTTTTCAGGTAGTCATCCACTTCATCCGGATTTGGCGCGATTTTTTTGATCCAATGACAGTAATGACATTGTGACGCGCAAAAGGGAATATGAACATAGACCGCGTCGGGAATATCCGGGGGATTGACGTGTTGCTCGAATATGGTTTTTGGATCAACCCGAGGATACATGGTAATGGGCGGGTATGTAATAACCGGCATGAACTTACCTCTGTCAGGAAGAATCCCAAGCTTGACAAGCTCCTTCCAGTTGTAAGTATCTACCTTGCTTTTTGCCAATTCCAAAAAATCTTCATATGAGGGCATGCCTTCTCCATATCTCAATTCAGAGAAATATATATACCATAAGACGGGGAAGATAGAAATATGCCCTGGTCAGAGTAATCGTTCAGTGATAAGGGTGCAAGGTTTGAGATCGGGGGAGATGACCTCATTTCTCAACAATGGCCGGCATTGTCAATGATATTAGGGAAATGGGGATCGTGTACCCCGATCTCATATGAAAATCCGGGGACACGTAACAAGTACATCTCCCCCCTTTTCCAAAAAGCCCCTTGTAACTGAACGATTACTGATCAGAACAGCGCGTAGATGGATGGAAGAAATGTGGAATCGCCGGAAAAGCAGATTGTCAACAATACTAGGGCGGCAACAAAAAGCAGGGGGAATAACCACCAGTAAAAGTTTTCTTTTATCTTTTGAAAAATGACCCCAAAAATTACATTGTTGCTTTTATTTTTCACAAATTTCTTCTCCTCCTCCTATTTCTCTTTTTTCTTGTCAAAACTTATCCATCAATAAAAACAACATGTTCGAAGAATGTATGACCTTGTTGGTTCTGTCAACAGTAAAGCTCTTTAAATCCTAATCCTTCAGTGATAAGGGTGCAAGGTTTGAGATCGGGGGACATGACCTCATTTCTCAAC
>CAYSHR010000696.1:0-2153 GCA_964430795.1 uncultured bacterium | reverse complement strand
AAAACCATGTGGCCCTTCCCGGATAGAGCCATAAAAAGACTGGCCAGAAAAGTCAGCGTTATTGTGGTTCCGGAAATGAATATGGGGCAGGTTGTGCGGGAAGTGGAGAGAGTGGCTCAGAATATGTGCGAGGTGGTCCCTCTAAATAGAGTTGACACCCAGATTATTACACCAAAACAGCTTATTAAACTCATAAGAGATCTTTAATCGAAAGGTAAGATTATGGCCTTTGATTATGATAAATTTTTACGGTCCGAAAGATTGCCACATATCTGGTGCCCGGGATGTGGCCATGGAATCATACTCAAGTCATTGCTCAGAACCATAGACCACCTGCAGCTAAAAAAGAATGATGTCATGCTGGTTTCAGGAATTGGATGCGCAAGCAGGCTTCCCGGTTACTGCGATTTTAACACTCTCCATACCACCCACGGCAGGGCATTGCCCTTTGCTACCGGAACAAAGCTGATAAAGCCCCATTTAAAAATGATTATTACTGCCGGAGATGGTGATATCGTTGGTATTGGCGGGAATCATTTTATTCATACCTGCCGTAGAAATATCGATATGACCTGTATCATTTTTAATAATTCCATTTACGGCATGACCGGAGGGCAGACATCGCCCACCACGCCTTTTGGAGCAAAAACCTCCACCGCGCCCTATGGAAATCTGGGTTGGCATTTCGATTTTGTTAAACTTGCCGAAGCAGCGGGGGCTACCTTTGTCGCCAGGGCGACCTCGTATCATGTCAAGCTTCTTGACCGGGTCATCAAAAAAGGTATAGAACATCCCGGGTTTTCCGTTATTGAAGTGTTGGAGGATTGCCCAACTGCTTTTGGTAGAAGAAACAAACTCGGCAGCCCGGCAAATATGATGAAGCGACATAAGGAGAACTGTGTGAAACTGGAAAAAATAGATAGACTCAGTATTGAGGACGTTGAGGGGAAAATTCCCATCGGGATATTTACCGAAAAGATCAGAAATGAATTTATTCAGGAACATTATCAGACGATAGAGATTGCGACTAACGGAAAAAATAAAAAGAAATAGGAAAGGCGCCGAAAATGGCTTTCAAGAAAGAAATTCGACTTGCCGGATCAGGGGGGCAGGGTTTGGTGCTCGCGGGAATTATTCTCGCTGAAGCCGCTATTCTCTTTGAGGATCTCAACGCCATTCAAACTCAGAGCTATGGACCCGAGGCAAGGGGTGGCGCGAGTAAAAGCGAAGTGATTATTTCAGATGATGTTATAGATTATCCAAAGTGTGAAAAAGTGGATGTAATGCTGGCCCTGACCCAGAAGTCTGTTGATGAATACCTGTCTGATGTGAAAAAAGGCGGCCTTTTAATCACCGATTCCGAGCTTGTGACCAAGGTGCCAAATTCAAATTTTGTTAGATACGAAGTACCCTTTACAGCTATTGCCAGGGATGAGATCGGAAAGGCTTTTGTAGCAAATATCGTTGCTCTTGGAGCTTTAGTTGAACTCCTTGATTTTATAGCTCCCGCTTCAATGGAAAAAGCGGTTTTGAGAAGGGTGCCAAAGGGCACTGAAGATATAAACAAGAAAGCCCTTGAAGCTGGAAGAAAAGCAATTTCGGGCATAATTAATGAAAATAAGGAGTAAAAAATATGGCAGTGGAGCGCACTCTTTCAATTATTAAACCCAATGCGGTTGAAAAAAATTACATAGGGAGAATCATTGACAGATTCGAAAACGAGAATCTGAAAATAGCGGCTATGAAATTAATATGGATGAGCAAAAGAGAGGCTGAGGGCTTTTACGTGGTACATAAGGACCGCCCTTTCTTTGACGAATTGACCGATTTCATGAGTAGAGGTCCATCTGTGGTCATGGTCCTTGAAGGGCAGGGCGCCATCAATAAAAACCGGGAAATTATGGGCGCGACCAATCCCGCTGATGCCGAAAAAGGCACCATCAGAAATTTGTGGGCTGACAGCCTTACCGAAAATACAGTTCACGGATCCGACGCCCCTGAGACTGCCAAGAAGGAGATAGGGTACTTTTTTCCTGAATTTCAAATTTTTGATTGAAGAAATGGCCTACTTTAGCGGGTATGTTTCTTCTTCCAGCAAATTACCCATATTGTCAACAGACCTTGATTTCAGATGCAAAACCATTTAAGTAGCT
>CAYSHR010000695.1:0-2156 GCA_964430795.1 uncultured bacterium | reverse complement strand
TATGAGCGATAAGTGAAAAGTCGTATTATTAGGAGGAATCAATGAAATATGAACTTATTATCAAAAATGGAACAGTAATTGACCCAAGTCAGAATCTTCACCAAGTTTTAGATGTTGCATTAGCAGATTGCAAAGTCGCCGCTTTGGAAAGGGAAATTCCGGCGGTGCAGGCACAGGAGGCAATCGACGCGTCAGGCAAGTTGGTGACACCCGGACTGATTGATTTACATACCCATATTTACTGGGGTGCAACGAGTACAGGTTTAGAACCTGACCCAGTTTGCGCTCGTAGCGGTGTAACGACGATTGTTGACGCAGGCAGTTCGAATGCTTATACTTTCCCAGGCTTTAAGCGATTTATCATTGAACCGGCTCAAAGCCGTATATTTGCCTTCCTGCATGCTACTCCATATCCGCGCCCCGGCGGCGATCCGATTGCACATGCAAAATCAAACATGGGTGCGACCATTAAAACGATTGAGGAAAATAGAGAGGTAATATTAGGCATCAAACTTTTCGTCGCGGGGAATATGGTTGGACAGTATGGTTTCGGTTTATTGCAGGTGGCCAGGGAAATCGCTGACCGTGTTCAACTTCCGATTATGGTTCACATTGGCTTTTCGCCGCCATCTCTTGGAGAAATTTTATCATTATTACGCGAAGAAGATATCGTAACCCACAGCTTTCACGGACATGATAACCGAATCGTAGATGATGAAGGAAATATTGAGTCTGAAGTGTTCGAAGCGCGTGAGCGTGGAGTCATTCTGGATATCGGGCATGGAGCCGGTAGTTTTAGTTTTGAGACCGCGAAAGCAATGTTAAAGCAGAATCAATATCCCGACATTATCAGCACTGACCTGTATACCGCCAATGTAAACGGTCCTGTCTATGATTTACCGACGACACTCTCAAAATTTCTAAATTTAGGGATGAATCTTGAAGAAGTTATCTCTGCGGCAACGGAGCGCCCTGCACAAATTATTCCTCAATGTGAAGGATTGGGTAAACTACAAGTTGGCGGTTTGGGAGATTTAGCCATTTTTGACTTGCTGGAAGGTGAATTTGAATTTTTCGACTGTCATCGCCAGAAATTGGTAGGCAGTCAAAAGCTAGTAAATTTTAAAACAATTTGCCGGGGGAAATTGATGGAAAGCAATTTAGGATAAGGAGATTCGAAGATGTCTGTTTTTATTAGAGGAAAACTGGGAATTGTCATCGGAGTGATAGCATTTATAATGTTTTTCATATCTGCCTCCACAACCATAGCGGTGAAATGGATTGTGTACGAAGCGAATGTGCCACCTGATGATACAAAGCTTGGTGATAACGTTTGGGAAATTACAGAAGGTAGCGAGGAGAATATGAAAATAGAGAATGGAGTGTTGCACGCTGATACGACCAAAGATAACGGTGCTCCATTCCGTATGGTGCGATATCCGGCCAATCTATCAAAAGCGACGATTGAAGCAAGGCTCAAAGTGGTTCAGGTTGCTGGTCAGACTGGCTGGGCCGCATATTTCGGTTTGCATGACCCAAAAACCGTAGCGTATGTGCTTTGTGAGGATACACAATTACAGGTCTATGCCGCTGGATGCGGGGGGTGGCAACCTTGTCCCCAAGAAGTGGATATGACAGAATATCATGTAGTGCGGTTGACCAAAGATGGTGACGATTTCAAAGTATATTTTGACGGCGAAAAGAAACCACTTTGGGAAGGTCAGGGAGAAGCTGGGGAAACGGACAAGCCAACAGTCACCCTCGGAGACGGCACCGGCACGGCAGGCGCTGATTCATATTGGGATTATGTTGCATACACTACTGATGGAGCTTTCCTGCCGGACGTGTCCGTTGTATTCGCAGTGGAATCAAAAGGCAAGCTCACTACAACGTGGGCGGCAATAAAAAGATAGCATCATCAAAATTCATAGTCCGGTTCTACCCACCCCACCCCTAATCTCTCCCAAGAGGGGAGTTGAAATGGAAACAAATTCAAAACCCTTTCCTTTCTCAGAAGGCTAAGGCAAAGGAAATGATGGCATGTTCATCCGCTAAAAAAAGGCGGCAAAATTTTCCTCAAGTCTGCATGGGAATGGAAAGGAGAACTGGACAAGTGGCGTTCAGAATTTCATAAAGCTTTCAGGCACTATCCAGAA
>CAYSHR010000694.1:0-2159 GCA_964430795.1 uncultured bacterium | reverse complement strand
GATGAGGATGGCGCGAGAAAAAGACGCAAAGCCATTGAAAACCAGGCTGAGTTTTATGGGTCAATGGACGGCGCGGCCAAGTTCGTAAGGGGGGACGCCATCGCCGGCATAGTTATCACTATTGTAAACATCATCGGCGGTTTTATTATCGGCGTAGCCCAGATGGGTATGGATATTGGTACCGCGGGTCAAAATTATACCATCCTTTCAGTCGGCGACGGTCTTGTCAGCCAGATTCCAGCTCTGATTATTTCCACAGCCGCGGGTATCGTGGTGACAAGGGCGAGCAACAGCAAGGGGCTCAGCGCTGAACTTACCGGGCAACTTTTCGGCAAATCGAAAGTCATGCTCCTAGCCGCGATAATTCTGGCGTTTTTTGGATTTGTGCCGGGACTTCCCGCTTTTCCTTTCCTGCTGTTGGCTATGGTTGTTGGGATAATCGGATACCAGCTTAGAACCAGAGAACAATCGAGTTTATTGCTTGAAGAAAAGCAAGAGGAAGCCATTGCCCCTCCTGACGAGAACGAGACCATTGAGAACCTCCTCAATCAGGACCTAGTGGAACTTGAGGTAGGCTATGGACTGATCGGCCTTGTTGACGTGGAGCAGGGCGCCGAACTGCTGGAAAAAGTAAGGGCAATTCGCCGCCAGTGGGCTCAAGGAGTTGGCATTGTTATACCTCCCATCCATATAAGGGATAATCTTCAGTTAAAACCCGGGCAATATCGCATTCTTATAAAGGGAGTGAAGGTTGGTCTGGGGGACTTGATGTATGACAAGTTTTTGGCGATGGACCCCGGTTCCGTTGACAAACAGATTGACGGAATTCCGACGAAAGAGCCGACTTTTGGTCTTCCAGCGGTCTGGATTCGCAAATCCGACCGTGAAGCGGCCCAGTTCGCGGGATATACGGTGGTGGATGTGGCCACAGTGATAACCACGCATCTTAATGAAATCTTTAGACGTTATGCACATGAGCTTCTCACAAGACAGGATGTTCAGCAGTTAATTGACTCTCTGGCAAAAAAATACCCCAAGGTTGTGGAAGAGTTGGTCCCCAATTTGCTTAGTTTAGGCGCAGTTCAAAAAGTATTGTCAAATTTACTTAGAGAGGAAGTGGGAGTGAAGGACCTTTTGACCATCGTTGAAACTTTGGCGGATTACGCGCCTCATTCAAAAGACCCGGATCTTCTTACCGAATATGTTCGCCAGGCCATATCAAGAACCATTACGGAAAAATTCATCGCCGAGGATGGTTCAATTCCGGTTGTTACACTTGATTCGGAACTGGAGCAGGAACTTACCGAGGCATTGAATCAGACCCAGCAGGGCACATACCTGGCTATTGAGCCTGATCTTGCCCAAAAAATAATTTCCAACGTGGAAGAGGTTAACGAGAAGTTCGAGAAGATAAACAGACCGCCAACCATTCTCTGCTCCCCAATTATTCGCGGCCACTTAAGGCGATTTTTGGAGAAATTTCACCCTTCGGTGGCGGCTTTGTCCCATAACGAAATTGATCCGAAAGCAAAGATTTATTCTTTGGGAACCATAGGGATTTAATATGCAAATACGTAAATACGCGGTGAAGAACATGAAAGAGGCAATCACCCGGATCAAGGATGAGCTTGGCGATGACGCGGTTATCCTTACAACCCGATCCACCAAAAACAAAACCGGCGGGAGCTATCTGGAAGTTACAGCGGCTGTTGACTATGACAAGAATCCTATTAAAGCCTATAAACCTCTATCCGCGACAACTCCAAAGCCCGTAGTCGAGACTGAGCCTGTTTCCGGTGATGGAATGGAAAAAATTATCAAGAGCCTGGATGGTTTTGAAAAACGTTTTGAGGGAATTGAGGCTCTTGTCAACACGGATATGATTTCAAGAAAGGTTGATAATCTGAACATGGCCATATCCGATATTGCCCATTTTTTAACAACTACTTCCATGGATGTTCAACCAATTTTTTCCAAAACCGAGAAGGCTATATTCAACAAGCTGGTTTTTTCAGGGATAAGGGAAGAAGAAGCCATAGATATGGTTTCCCGGATGATTGACGCTCTCAAAGGTAAAACAGACCTTACAATTGACGCGGCTACAAATTACCTCGCCGGGGTTTTTAAAAACAAGATTCCTTTGACTGATCTCAATGTCA
>CAYSHR010000693.1:0-2166 GCA_964430795.1 uncultured bacterium | reverse complement strand
GATGGACTTCTCTTTTGACATTCCAGGACTGTCGAGATTCAGGGTCAACGCCTTTGTTCAAAGCAGAGGGTTTTCCGCGGTTTTCAGGGTTATTGAGGCCGTCACCCCCACCATTGACGAATTGAAATTGCCCCAGATATTAAAAAAGCTGGTTATGGCCGAGCGGGGATTGATTCTTGTGACAGGGCCTACCGGAAGCGGAAAAAGTACTACCTTGGCGGCTATGATAGACTATCTGAATGAAAACAGGGCGGGACATATTATCACGATCGAGGACCCCATTGAGTTTGTTCACGAGAATAAAAAATGCCTTATTAATCAAAGAGAGCTTGGCGCCCACACTATAAGCTTTTCAAACGCTCTAAAAGCCGCGCTCAGAGAAGACCCGGATATCATTCTACTGGGAGAACTCAGGGACCTGGAAACGGTGATGCTGGCCATAACCGCTGCAGAGACAGGGCATCTTGTATTGGCCACCCTCCACACAAACTCGGCGCCAAAAGCTGTTGACCGAGTGATATCGGTATTTCCCGCGGAGCAGCAAGCCCAGATAAGGTCCATGCTCTCAGAATCTCTTAGAGCGGTTATTTGCCAGGAACTTCTACCAAAGACCAATGGACGAGGCCGGGTGGCGGCTCTGGAAATTCTGATAAATATTGTCGCTATCAAAAATACTATCAGAGAAAATAAAATACATCAGATTCCTACAATTATTCAAACCAATAACAGTATTGGCATGCAGAGCATGGAGCAGGAACTTAATAACCTGGCCATGAAAAATGTAATCGACCCAAGACTGGCGAAAAAGAAAATCAGAGCCCTGAGATAGATTGAAACGAGGCAGAGAAATCATTTACAAGAATCCCGCCCTGATCAAGGCGCTTACGGCGTAACCTGTCGAGTCCATCGATAAATGGCAAACACATGTCGAAATAGACCCCAAAAATCGGCCCAACAAGTTTGTCGAATTATCCTGTTGACATATTGCTAGAGGGTATTACAATGAATTTACGAGATTCATAATTTACGAGGTTATGGAAATGTCAACAATAAAAGTCACCAGCAACGGGGCGATCACCCTCCCCGCGAAATTCCGAAAGCTCCTGGGATTGAAAATTGGAGATTATGTCAACGCCGAGGTTGAAAAAAACAGAATTGTGATCAAGCCGGCAAAGATCATCGACTCTGAGGATGCCTGGTTCCATACAAAAGAATGGCAGGAAAAAGAAGGGGAAGCAGACAGGGAAATTGAGGGGAAAAAGATAGAAGGCCCCTTTTCTTCTTCCAAGGAATTAATCAAAGGCCTCGATTCATAGGCCAAAAATAACCTAATGAAATCAATATACTATACGTTCCGATTTAAAAAAGACTTCAATCGTCTCCCAAAAGAAATCAAGAATGTGTTTCAAAGGCAAGTAGAGCTTTTGCTTTCAAACCCGGATCACCCGTCTCTGGATTTAAAGAAGATGCAAGACCCTCGTAATATTTGGCGAATAAAAGTAACCGGAGGATATAGAGTTACTTTTCAGTTGAATGAAAGGGGATATCTTTTAAGAGGAATCGGCCCACATGACGTGGAGAGAAAGCCCTAATTTGGAAAAGAAGGCAGCGTGGAGAGAGGCGAATTGCGGCTCTTCCCCGCTTTTTTCGACACATAGAACAGTAACAAAGGAAACACCGCATGTCCAAATCAGCTCTTGACCTTAACGCCCTTTCGGTCTTTTTGGGAGAGTGGGATTCTGATTTTTCCAACGCCGGCCAACTTGAAATCGAACCATTTTCAGGGGGCGCCTCAAATCTGACATATAAAATTACTTCAGGAAAAAAAGTTTGCGTTTTGCGTCACGCTCCGCCGGGTCGAAAAGCCGTTACCGCTCACGACATGGTCAGGGAGGCTCGGGTGCTTAAGGCTGTTCGCCCGCACTTTCCATATTGTCCCAAAGTCTACGCCGTGTGTGAGGATCCATCTGTAATTGGCAGGCCGTTTTTCGTAATGGAATATATCCCCGGCGTGGTGGCGGGCAGAAACATGCCGGTTCGCCTTTCCCAGGACCAGGCCGGCGCCCTCTGTGAATCTCTTGTCGCCCTGCATATAAAGCTTCACGCCCTTGATTTGAAAAAGACCGGCCTTATCAACTTTGGCAAACCCAAAGGATACATAAAGCG
>CAYSHR010000692.1:0-2175 GCA_964430795.1 uncultured bacterium | reverse complement strand
CTGAAGAACCACCTGAACCGCCCGGGCCGTATCGTAGTCCTCCACGCCCACAACTTCAGGAGTAAGGATGCGGCTTCTGGAATCCAGGGGGACCACCGCGGGATAGATGCCCAGTTCGGCGATCTGCCTGGAGAGAACCGATGTGGCGTCCAGATGGCCGAATGTAGTGGCCGGCGCCGGGTCGGTCAAGTCGTCAGCGGGGACATAAATGGCCTGAACAGATGTGATAGAGCCGCTTTTTGTTGATGTAATACGTTCCTGCAGCTCACCAAGGTCGGTAGCCAGTGTCGGCTGATAACCCACGGCGCTTGGAATGCGGCCCAGCAGCGCCGAAACCTCGGATCCGGCCTGGGTGAAACGGAAGATGTTATCGATAAAAAGAAGGACGTCCTGCCCTGCTTCGTCACGGAAATACTCGGCAACTGTAAGAGCGGAAAGACCGACTCTGGCCCGGGCGCCCGGAGGCTCATTCATCTGGCCATAGACAAGGGCGGTATTTTTCAAAACCCCTGATTCGGTCATTTCGAGCCAGAGATCATTACCCTCGCGAGTACGCTCGCCAACTCCGCCTAAAACCGTATAGCCGCCGTGGTGCATGGCGACATTATTTATCAGTTCCATAATAAGAACGGTTTTGCCGACACCGGCGCCGCCGAACAGACCGATTTTTCCACCCTTTGAGTATGGCTCAAGAAGATCAACGACCTTAATGCCGGTCTCAAAGGCTTCGGTGGAGGTGTCCTGGTCTATAAACGCGGGCGCGGGGCGGTGAATCGGGTACCGCTTTTTCGTATTGATAGGGCCGGCTTTGTCCACAGGCTCGCCAATAACGTTAAATATGCGTCCCAAGGCCTCTTCGCCCACCGGAACTGTAATCATATCGCCGGTATCCACGGCGCTCTGTCCACGAACAAGACCGTCTGTGGAGTCCATGGCGATGCAGCGGCAAACACCTTCACCCAGGTGCTGGGCCACTTCCACAACCAGGTTCCATTCATTGTCGTCAATGGCCGGATTGGTCACTTTCAGGGCGTTATAAATGGGGGGCAAGTTCCCCTCCTCGAACCTGATGTCAAGAACAGGACCGATAACCTGCAGAATCTTTCCTTTTGCTTCCTTCGTATCACTCATAGTGCAATCCTCATCCTTTCAGCGCCTCCGCGCCGTTGATGATTTCCATCAATTCTCTTGTAATCGCGTCTTGTCTGGCGCGATTGTATTTCAACGTCAGTCTATCAATCATATCGCCGGCGTTTGTTGTGGCGGCGTCCATTGCTGTCATGCGCGCGCCCATCTCCGCGGCGAAGCTTTCCAGAAAGGAGCGATATAGCTGGTAGTTTACTTGTCTTGGAAGTAGGCTTTTAAGGATTTCCTCTTTGCCCGGATCATAAATATAATCCACTTCTGCTTCCAGCCCCTCGGGTTGAGGAGCGTCAGGCAAGTTTACGGGAATAAGCCTTCTGGTAATGATGTCCTGGCTTATGGCGGAGACAAACTCGTTATAAACCAGTCTGAATTCATCAACCTCGCCCTTGTTAAAAGCGTCAAAAAGCTCATCACCAACATCAATGGCCAGGTCAAGATCAAAATCCTTTAAGAGGTTGGTGTAGCTTTTCCTGATGGTAAAACCACGATTTTTGAAAATATCAAGAGCTTTTCGGCCAATGATGGTCAGTGTAACCTGCTCATATTTCCCCTGGGCATTTTCAAGTTCTCCCTGAAGATAACGAATCAGGCTGGAATTGAAAGCGCCGCATAAACCGCGATCAGAATTAATCAGGACGTAATCGACTTTTTTGACCTCCTCACGTCCGGCAAGGAGTTCAAACCCGGAAAGACTGGTGCGGGCGTAAAGATCGTTAATCAGATTGTCCAGGGCTATAGCATAAGGGCGGCCGTTCCTCAGCCGCTCTTCAGCGCCACGCAGCTTTGCCGCGGCCACCATTTTCATGGCCTTGGTGATCTGCTGGGTATTTTTCACCGAAGAGATTCGTTTTCGTATATCGCTCAAATTTGGCATGGACGGCTCCTTGGCTATCCGTTGATGAACCTGTCGTTAAAGACTGTAAGGGCTTTTTCGACCTTGGCTTTCATGTCGTCTTCGATTTTGCCCGCGGTTTAGATTTCTTTTAAAATATCTGATTTGCTCTCGTCAAAGTAACGTAGCAATTCAGT
>CAYSHR010000691.1:0-2180 GCA_964430795.1 uncultured bacterium | reverse complement strand
AGCGGGTAAGGGATGTTTATTGTATCCCCTATAGCACAATGAAAATCAGTAGGCTTACTATTAAACCAGGCAAGTACCCACCAAACATGAGGATCTCCATAATATTTATATGCAAGCTTCGATAGACTGTCCCCAATTGAATAAATGTGTTGTTCTACCTCTATGCCAGATAAAAAGGATTCCAGCGCCGGGTCGCCGAAAATCGTTAATGCATAATGTGTAATTTTATTTTGCCCGGTACGATTAAAAAAGTCCCTGTAAACCTCATCCTCATTGTCTATGATAAAACTAAAATCATTCCATTTTGACATAATCTTCTCCTCTCTTTTTTTCTATACGCGTCATTAACCAAGACTAACTGCCCCCCCACCAGGTCGTTGCGTCATATTGTAAGGGAATTTCTTTGTTAAGAACACCTTTTTTCCTGCTTGAGTTCCGAGTGGAGTCTCATGCAATGGCTGAAAGGTAAAATTCATAGTATATGATATCGGTATAAGGTTCTTTGAGCCATCGACAAAATGGCCAACTTCAAATTTTGGTTGAAAAGTAATACCTTGCATGGTTCCTAGTAGGCCATGTGGACTTGAGGACCTAATATAATTTGCATATTTTATTCTCCAAAGTGGAGCACCGCGGATGGTGCGCGCTTTATTTGAATTGCCAATAGGCTTGCTATAAACTGGATACATTAATTGTATCATTCTGGAATACTTTGCAAAGTTGTCCAGTGCCACCTCGCGGGTTTCACCCAGTATATCAAAAGTCGCCTGAATGGATCGCTCAGTAGATTGGTAATGTTTCACAGGGTCGTTTCGACCAAAAACGGTCTCGCCACCCCAGCCGACGCTGTAATTATCCTGAAAACCTGTCACAAATGCCGGGAATTCTATTGTTTCACCGGAAATCACACTGAAAAAACTTATCTTCCCTGCCTTTCCATGTTTGATAGCCAGGTCTTTCCACAATTGTATACCACTTTTTTTAACGGTCATTTTATCTTCCTCCGCTTGTAATTATATAATTACAATCTTTATTTTTATATTCATCACACACTCACTTAAACTATCATATACTGATCACCATCAACTTCAACCGCGCCCGCGCCGGCGCCGCGGTTTGCCGCCTGAGGCCAAGCCATTATGAAGAGTGAGCTCTGCAGCAGAGGCGAACGTTTTTCCATCAATACTGAGATCTGCTCGAACGACCTTTGTCTCTTGGTTTTTGATGGCTGCAGCTTCCGCAGCTTCTGCAGCCTCTTTCATCTTTTCGACGCCTTCAAGGAGTTTCTCCTTGAAGAGATCAAGGATACCTTTTTCATCGTCAGCGGCGCCACTTTCATCTTTTTTGCCCTTTCTTGTGAATCTCCGTGGGCCCGTGGGACCTACGGCCGTCTTTGTTGTTGGGAGTGTGCCCTCACCTTTTTTAATTTTTTCGATTGTTTCAATCTGCTCAGCTGTCAGGCCGAGTTGCTTGAGCGCGTCTTTATCCATCTCAGTAATGTCCATGTCCTGGCCCTGGGGGTTTTTCATTCTTGCAAGCCGAGTGTACTTTCTTGCAAGGGCGGGCTGATCTTTCATTTGCCTAATTAGATCCCTCTCTCGGACGGTGACTTCATCGATGTTGGCGGCTTCAATATCAAAGGCCTTCGCGATGGAGGGATCTGCAAGTAACTTGCTCGCCTTCTTCCGCGCGTCTTCGATTTGGTCAGCTGTGGACTTCTTCTCGCTCGCTACCCTGATAATCGGCATTATTTTCCTGCGAAACTTCTTCGCAGCTTCAGAATCTGGAGGGAGAGTCTGGAGGCGCCGCATCAGTTCCAAAAGCCGAGGTACTAAGATTGTTGCTCGGGCAACCCGTGCCTGCTCCTCCTCCTGGGTGGTGCCTCCCAGGGATGTTAAATTCCCCAAGAATGTTCTCATTTCCTTTCCCGGGTCGGTCAGGTCGAATTCAGATCTAAATCCAGATCTCATTCTCGCAATCGCCTCATCAGTTACAATGTTCTTGAAAGGGTCGACTTTATCTCTGCCCGCTTCATCCACCAGGGCCCTGTCCATAGTGCTTAAATATATATCTTTAATTCTTGTTGTAAGTGTCTCAAGCTCTGTTCCCAAGTCTTTAACATCTTCTGTAAATTTAAATTTAACCTTCGTGGGCAGGCCGGCGGCGTCGGTGCCAGTAGT
>CAYSHR010000690.1:0-2180 GCA_964430795.1 uncultured bacterium | reverse complement strand
AGGCTTGAGTAAAGCGGGAAGGGCAAGGCCGGAGTTCAAAGGAAAATAACAACAGCAAAACGAGTTGGGTTGATGGAGAAAAAACGAGTTCCCATAAAAGCCGCGCAAGCTATGAAAAAGCTTATGGCCGATCATTTTTATGATCTTGACGCAGCGGCCAAAGACCCGAAACGCAAGGTTGCCTGGTGCACCAGCGTTGGACCGGCGGAGCTTTTGCGGGCAATGGGATTCGCGGTCTATTTTCCGGAGAATCACGCTGCCATTCTCGGCGCCATAAGAAAAGCCAATGACGTGATTCCCGCTGGAGTCTCTAAAGGATATTCCCCGGATATCTGTTCCTATCTCACTTCAGACATCGGCGCCTTTGTCAGCGGCTTTACTCCCTTGGCAAAGCTTTATGGGATAGAGGCGCCGCCAAAACCCGATGTTCTTGTATACAACACAAATCAATGCCGGGATGTGCAACACTGGTTCGGTTGGTATGCCAAACATTTCAAGGCGCCTCTTTTGGGAATTCAAACGCCTGCCATGGTAAGGGAGTTAAGGGAAAGTCACGTTGAGCATGTTACCGCTCAGATGAAAAATCTGGCAGATGACCTGGCGGCCATCACAGGCAAAAAGCTGGATATGGAGAGATTCAAAGCTGTTGTGGGCCTTTCGGGCAAGGCTACAATGCTTTGGCAGGAGTTTCTCGCGAAAGGGCAAAACGTCCCCTCTCCCATCACCTTTTTTGACGGCGCCATTCACATGGGACCCATTGTGGTTCTTCGGGGTACAGAGGAAGCGGTTGATTATTATACCGCCCTGAATTTAGAGATGGATCAACGTCTGGCCGGCGGCATAAGCGCCGTGGAAGGCGAATCCTTTCGGCTTTATTGGGATGGAATGCCCATCTGGGGTAAACTGAGAGACCTTGATTTGACCTTCAGGAACTTAAATACCTGCGTGGCGGCTTCCACATATTGCAACAGTTGGGTATTTCCCGACTTTGATCCAAAGGCGCCCTTTCTCTCAACAGCAAGGGCATACACCCGGCTTTTTATCGGCAGAGACGACCAGGAAAAAGAAGGTGTGTTTTTAAAGCTGTTTGAAGATTTTTCCGTTGACGGCGTTGTTTATCACGAGGCAAAGACCTGTCCGAATAATTCCAACACCCTTTATGGAATGCCAAAGCGAATCGGGAAAAAAAGCGGTCTGCCCTATATCATAATTCACGGCGACCTCAATGATCTGCGGTGTTATTCGGAAGAGCAGAGCCGAACTTTGATCGAGGCTTTTATTGAAAAACTGCAAAGGGCATAGAAAGACAAAATGACCTTATACGCTGGAATAGATATTGGCTCCGTTTCCACAAAGTTGGTAATAGTGGACCATTTAGGCGCTGTCAAATGCAGGGTAAAGCATCGGTCGGGAATCGATTTTTCCCGGGCCGCGAAAACCGTTTTTGACAAGGGACTTTTAGAGATATCCGCTGAGAAAGGGGATATAAAAATAATTCTGGCCACAGGTTATGGCCGGGATAGTTGGGAAGCTGATAAAAAACTTACGGAAATCACTTGTCACGGGAAAGCCGGTTTCGCTTTTCTAAACAGGGCGTGCACCATTTTGGATATTGGCGGACAAGACACCAAAATCATCCCTGTAAACGATAATGGTCAAGTCGGCGATTTTAAGATGAACAGAAAATGCGCCGCGGGTACCGGCGCCTTTTTGGAAGAGATGGCAAGAAAGCTGGACATGACCCTTGAACAGATCAGCAAAGAGGCTCAGTTGACCCAAAGGGTCGCCAGGCTCAGCAGTTTCTGCACCGTGTTCGCCATGACCGAGGTTTTTAAAAGAATACAGGAAGGCGCCGGCCCTCAATCGCTGGCAAGGGGCGTATATCATTCCATGGTAACCCGTACAGTTGAAATGTCATCATTGTCCGGTGATGTTGTCGCTTCAGGGGGAGTGGCCAATTATCATCCGGTGTTTATTGATTTGCTGGCAAAAAGAACCGGCGCCGATATTTGCGTCATGCCCAAGGCCCAGTTCGCCGGCGCCTGGGGCGCGGCTCTGTTGGCATTGGAAGAAGATAACCAGGGAGTGTAGAGATGAGTTTCGGGATAAATTTGGGAAGAATGTTTCAGATTCACGCCGCCAATACGCCGAATAAGTGGGCGGTAAAAGACAAAAACAGG